>JBHEKV010000206.1:0-3475 GCA_041859235.1 Ignavibacteria bacterium
TTAAGACCGCGAAGCCCTTCAATGATTTTTTGAATGATGCTATTGGGGCGGGGTAGATTACAATACACTCATCCGGTGACTTCAAGTCATCGAATGAATTAAAATATGAGGCGGCAGGTCTTACGACCTGACGCGTAGAGACGAAAAAAAAGATTCCCAAACTGGAGTTTGGGATTGAGGTAAAAGTTAAGAATGTCCGGTAAAGTTTTGCCGGGCATTTTTATTTCGCCGCTGTCAAAGCCAGTATTTCGCCCTTGCAGGGCTATTTTCTTGTATTGCACTCACGATGGGCTACGCCCATCGCTAACATATTATGCCCCTTCAGGGCAACATTCAAATGCAGTTTTCCATTTCCCAAAATCCTGCTTAAGAATTCAGAACAAAAAAACTAAAGCAAAACCCCCCTTAGTCCCCCCTTCAGTTGAAGGGGGGATGAAAGGCTTGCATAACTGAAATTTGTAAATAGAACAAGAATTTCGGAGAACAGTAAATCAAAGTCGGGGGTTTGTAAACGGCTGCGCCCATCGCTAACATATTTTGCCCCTTCAGGGCAAGAGACAAATGCAGTTTTCCGTTTTCCAAACCGGTGTTTGTATAAAGACTCCATTGGAGGGAATCAGGAATAATAGAGATTCCCGCCTGCGCCGTGCTTTTGGCAGGCAAGCGGGCATTTGCATTTTTACATATCCACTTTAATAATTATCTGCTGAATGATAGTACCCTTATCATCAAAATCTTTGAGTGAAGTGTATGCTTTACCGTTCAGGTTATTTTTAATGTAACCTACAACCAGCACATCTGTAATTGTGCCGGAAATTGTCATTTCTTTATCAGGAGAAGTGCTCATAAGCAAACCATCACCTTTTTGCGTAGCCATTACAAACACGCCAAAGTAACCTGTTTTATTATCGGAAGTAAATACTTCCTTTGATTTCAATACTGTTTTATCTTCTTTTCTGTCATATGTAATGGAATCAGTTGTGGTAATTTTAACCGAAACATTTGTACCGATGAGTCCGTTGAGCTTTTTGTACGCCAGAACTTCTTTCTTAGCGGGAAGTTCATCGGAATCATAGATCTTGTACATCTCATCGCAAAGCTTATCCAGGTCAAAACTTCCCGAAAATGTGCTGCCTGAAAACAGAAGCGCGAAAACAAGTATTAATATTGAGTATTTCATAGATATGGATTATTTTATTACATAAATTTATGTTATTTGTTCATTGTTTGAAATATAAAAAATCAGTATAAGTTAGTGAATTGGGGGTAATAATCGCCCTCAAATCTAAGCGGGCAAATCTCTATATTTGCAGACTAAATATTTAACTATGGCTCTAGTAAATTCATCCAAAAGATTAAAGAAAAAGATCGGAATTGTCGGTTTTCCCATGGATTTAGGCGCCGATAGGCGCGGTGTTGATATGGGACCTTCGGCGCTCCGTTACGCCCACGTTCAGCAGAAACTCGAAAAAATGGGGTATTCAGTCAAAGATTTCGGCGATATTTTCATTGAAGGCGCTGAAACTCAGCGCATAAGGAACCCGAAATTAAAATTTCTCCCTGAAATTATCCGTTCATCCAAGATATTATCAAAGAAAGTGGAATCACTTCTGAACAGAAACTACTTTCCTCTGATACTCGGCGGCGACCATGCAACCGGGATTGGCAGCATTGCGGGCATTGCAAGCTATTGCAGAAAGAACAAAAAAACATTGGGTGTTATATGGATAGATGCACATGCTGATATGAATACGCCCGATACAACTCCTTCAGGAAATATTCACGGAATGCCGCTTGCGGTATCGCTTGGCATCGGCGAAAAAAGGCTCACACGCATCGGCGGATTTTCGCCGAAAGTGCTTGCTGAAAATACCGCGCTTATTGGAATAAGGGATGTTGACCCGCTGGAAGCTGTTACAGTCAAGCAATACAGGGATAAGGGTATGCAGGTCTATACAATGACCGATGTTGATAAGCAGGGTGTAACAAGAATTATCGCGCGTGTGCTTAATGATTTTAAAAATGAGGTTGATCATATTCATATAAGTTTTGATCTTGATGGTGTTGACCCCGATTACGCGGGCGGTGTTGGTACACCTGTAGAGGGCGGTCTTACCTACCGCGAAGCTTCTGTAATCATGGAGATGGTCGCGGATTGCGGCTGCATGAGCTCGCTGGAAATGCTTGAAGTGAATCCGATTCTTGATACAAAGAACGAAACATCAGAGCTTGCTGTTGATTTCATTGAATCGGCATTGGGCAAATCAATTTTATATGAGTAATTATTTGAAACCGTTGAAACGGTTTACATATTAATTCCATTTAATAAACCCACGACTTAAGTCGTGGGCTTTTATATTAGTACAGTAATTATAATCGGTATTTAATATCAGAGAAAGAAACGCGATACTTCCAAAATGAAAAATAAAAAACCATTCCTTTTCGATCTGACTTTAAAAGAACTGACGGAAATCATAACGGATCTTGGCGAACCGGCATACCGGGCGAAGCAGGTTTATGAACAGGTTTACAGCAAGGCTGTAAGCTCATTTGATAAAATGAACGGTCTTCCAAAAAGTCTGAGGGAAAAACTGGCTGAAGTTATTGACACATCACACTTAACAACTCAGATAGATAAGCTTTCAAGCGATAATCACACGCGCAAAATATTATTTGGATTGCCTGATGGTGCGCAGGTTGAAACAGTCTTAATGGGATACATCATTCGAAGGACGGCGTGTATTTCAACGCAGGCAGGCTGCGCACTTGGATGTACTTTCTGCGCAACGGGGCAGGGGGGATTGCAGCGCAACATAACATCGGGAGAAATTGTTGAGCAGGTAATGTTCTTTGAGCGTGAGCTTCGCAAGAAAAATGAGAAGCTTACCAATCTGGTGTTTATGGGGATGGGTGAGCCGTTCGCCAATTACAATGAAGTCATGAAAGCTGTAGAGACACTTACTGACCCCAATGGATTTAATTTTGGCGCCCGGCGAATTACAATAAGTACTGTCGGACTTGTTCCCTACATAGACAAATTCACATTAGAGCAAAGCCAGGTAAACCTGGCAGTATCACTTCATGCAGCGACTGATGAACTGAGAGAAACAATGCTGCCGGTAAATAAGCGGTATCCATTGAGCGAGCTTATGAAATCCTGCAGGAACTATGTTAATAAAACGCACCGCAGGATAACTTTTGAATGGGCATTGATAGATCACGTAAATGATACTACTGCTCAGGCAGAAGCGCTTGCGGGATTATTAAAGGGAATGTTGTGTCACGTGAATTTTATACCGCTGAATCCGACGAAAGGCTATGGCGGGTATGAATAGAAAAAGATGCGGATATCACGCTTTATGCAAATACTTGATGAGGCAGGTATACCGAATACTCTTAGAATTAGACGCGGGATTGATATAAATGCAGGATGCGGACAGTTACGGCAGGAATCAGCTGGTTAAGAAGTTTGGTA
>JBHEKV010000031.1:0-4620 GCA_041859235.1 Ignavibacteria bacterium
CGCCTGAAAGCTTTATCCATACCGTAGTCATCATCGGCATACAAAAATCCGCCTCGCTCAAGATACTGCCTCAATCGTTTTACTTCCGCATCGGTGAAAGAAATGTTACCATGTCCCGTGATCAATATAAAAGGGAAATTGAAAATATCATCTGAATTTATATCAACTGAATAGAACTTTGACTCATCAACATCTATCACAGTATTTTTCTTCAGGTAATCCATCATATTCACTTCAGCGGAGGGGTCATTATACCAGTCACCGCCGCCGGAATATTTAAGCCTCACAATCTTGAATGAAGAGGACAGTTTGTTTATGCCGTCATTCTGGGAATATACAGCGGCAGTAACAAAGAAGGCTAAAATTACTATGAAGAGTTTTTTCATTTATATATCTTAAAAATTCAGTGCCTTAGTAGTACAAATCAGGCTAGTCTATCTTTTTCATTCTAACAGTAGAGCGCGATAAAAAATGCCCGCCGGCTTCGCCCCAGGAATAATTGTAGCTAAGATCGTTGTTGTCCCATAGTTCAATTGTAATTTCCTCGCGGAAAATATTATTATCTTCTGGGTCGCCATAACCAAATATAAACAGACTGTGTTTCGAGGACACCTGTCTGTACCTTCTAAGATCAAACCTGGCCATCGTGCCGATGTTGTTGTTCAGTGTCCAAAGTGTAAGTTTGTTTTCATTATCATTGCAAATAATAGTATACTCTTCATTGTACAAAACTGTATCTTCGTTATAAAGACTTGTATCCTTGTTGAACTCCGTTCCTTCCATTCCGATAGCTTTATATCTGAATGATACACCTTTATGATTTACCACTGATTTAACTTCAAGTATTCCTTTGAATTCTTTTTTTTCGTGGTTGATCCCGATTCCCACGTATTTGCCTTCACGTTTTGTGAGAAACTCAAGCAGGTTTATTTTTTTACTCTTTGGCACTTATTTAATCTTCTTTAATTGATTTTGTTCCCATTCGCTTCTTAACAGGCTGTAGAGCTTAAGATCATGATACTCGCTTTTTGCAAACAGCCGTTTTCTCAGAATTCCTTCGTAGCTCAATCCGCACTTCAACATTACTTTTTCTGAGGCAGTGTTTGCCAATTTGCATGTTGCTTCCACACGGTTTAATTTCAGCCTTTCAAAGCCGAATTTTATTACTTCTTCAAATGCTTCTGTGGTATAGCCTTTATTCCAAAAATCTTTTGATAATGCGTAACCAACTTCACCAAATCCGTTGGGCAGCGACCACACATGATAACCGATAGTACCTATCAGCTTGCCAAGCTCTTTGTGGATAATACCCCATGGACTCGGAATGCCATCCTGGTATTGCTGCGTAATGAATCTTAAGTAATGCATTGAGTCTGAAATGTTCCTGTGGTATTCCCAAGTAACATGCTCGGCAACTTCGGGCACTGATGCATAAGCAAAAACATCTCCCGCATCGCGCATCGAAAGTTTCCGGAGTCTCAATCGCTCAGTTTCCAGTATCGGAAGGTTCTTGAATATGTCGTAAGCTCTTTCTGTCATTTTGTTTTTATGCAGAAAACAAATTTATCTGTAATTGAGCTTATAAAATAGGAAATTAAGTTTGCTTAAATATAATCATATATTTTAATAATAATTTAACGGTATCTAATAATTTGTTTGGATTGTTATTTGAAACAGATATGAGTAATTTTGACTTTAATACACAAAAATGGCTGAAAATTACACGAAAATAAAACAAATTTACGAAGGTAAAGCAAAAAAGCTTTATACTTTAAAGGGGCACAAAGACCTGTTATTGCAGGAATTCAAAGATGATGCCACTGCATTTAATGCCCTGAAAAAAGGGAAGATATTAAACAAAGGAATTATTAATTGTGAGCTGACAACATATCTTTTTACTTACCTCAGAAAGAAGGGTGTGAGAAATCATTTTGTTAAGCAGGTTTCTGCCAATGAAATGATTATAGACCGCCTGAAGATAGTACCGATAGAAGTTGTAGTAAGAAATATTGCGGCAGGCAGCCTGCTTAAGAAAACTAACTTCAAAGAAGGCCACCAGCTTGCAAAACCGATCGTTGAGTTCTATTACAAAGATGATTCGCTTGGTGACCCGATGATAAGCGACTCTCATGCCCTTGCAATGAAAATTGCCACAGAAAAAGATCTGAAGACACTGAAACAAATGGCTGGGAAGATCAATTCAATACTTAAACCATTCTTTTTAAAGAGGGGATTGAAGCTGGTTGATTTTAAGCTTGAGTTCGGTAAGGATAAAACCGGAAGGATAATGTTAGGCGATGAAATAACACCTGATACATGCAGGTTGTGGGACAAAAAAACAAACAAGAAGCTTGATAAAGACCGCTTCAGGTTTGATCTTGGGGGAGTGAACGAAGCTTACGCGGAAGTAAGAAAACGTATTTTAGGAAAGTAAATAGGTTCAGTAAGATTTGAGACTTACGATATATGGCAGAAGTACTGTTATCAAAGCACTTGTTATTACACTTGCTCTGGATATGGCAGCACTTTTAGTGCCAAATGAAATTGCCAAACTGGTATTACTTATAATTTCAATATTATTCATATCGTTTACGCTGTACTTTTTCCGTGATCCTGTCAGGCAGATTCCTGAAAACCTTACTGATAGAGACGTGCTTTCACCTGCTGACGGCAAGGTAATGATGATTGAGGAAGTTCAGGAAAATGATTTCATAAAGGGTCCGGCTAAAGTTGTAGGGATTTTTCTTTCGCCATTGAATGTTCACGTTAACAGGGTACCCATAACCGGTAAAGTTAAATTCTACCAGTATATAAAGGGTGAATTTATCGCGGCGTATGGCCATGCTTCGGCTGATAAGAATGAAAGAACTGTAATTGGCATTGAAGGTGCTTGCTTCAAAGTGCTGTTTAAACAAATTACGGGTTTTGTTGCCAGGCGAATTGTCTGTGAATTAAGAGATGGCGATGACGTCAAAATAGGCGAAAAATTCGGAATGATAAAATTCGGCTCAAGAACTGATGTTATTATGCCAATAAATGCTAAAATTAAAGTGAGTGTTAACCAGAAAGTAACGGGCGGTATCACACTCCTTGCGGAGGTCCCTGAATAAGTGAAGAACCGCATGGGATTTATACCAAGTCTTTTTACAGTCTTGAACCTGTTCTGCGGGTTCATGTCAATTATTCACGCGGATGCTTTGAATTTTGGACAGGCTGCTTTGTTCATACTTTATGCCGGGTTGTTTGATATGTTTGACGGTGTTGTTGCCAGGTTCACAGGCACATCATCAAAATTCGGTGTTGAGCTTGATTCACTGGCTGACCTGGTCTCTTTTGGTGTCGCTCCTTCATTTATTCTCTACAAAGTATATTTCTTCTCACTTGATGGAATTGGTATAGCGCTTTCAGCGCTGATCATGATATTCGGCGCACTGCGTCTTGCAAGATTCAACGCGCAGCTTGTTGGATTTGATAAAAATTATTTCAGCGGTGTACCGGTACCCATTCCCGCTGTTACGGTTTCATCATTTATTCTCTATTATTATAACCTCAATTTCAACTCACATTTAAGCGAAATATTTATTTATTGTATAGCTATTGTGATGCCTTTGCTTATGGTAAGTAAGTTCAAATACGATACAACTCCGAAGTTTAATAAGCGCGAAGTAAAAGAGCATCCCGTTAAAACGATAATTGTTATACTTTCAGTAATCTTAATTATTGCAACAAAAGGTGAAGGATTATTCGCATTTTGTCTGTTTTATATCAGTACGGGGATATTCCGCAGCACCAAGAACCAGGTACGCAAATTTTTTTTCAGCAAAAAGGTGAGCAGTGACGAAGCTGATGCTGATGAAAATCTGAAGCTGAAGGAATCGAACTGATTATTTTGGCTTTTGCAGGGTATCGATGAAATTTAAAACTATTAGCCTGTTTTCATTAATCCTGTAATAAACTTTGATCTGTTTAGTAACCAGGAATCCTCTTATATCTTTTATATCATCTATTATCGTACCAATTTCAGGAAATATGGATAATACATCCAGAGTTTCATAAAGATGTTCAAGGAATTCATTTGCTACTCGGACTGACCATTCGGATTTTAGATATTCAAGGGTTGAATCGAGTTTATTATCGGCTCTTTTGTTAAATACTATTTTGAGAGCCATCCTTTATGTTTTGCTTTTATATCTTCATAATTTATAAGGTTCTCTTCATCGTTGCTTTCCTCAAATGCATCCATTATTTCCTGCCTCTGGGAATCAGTAAGTGAATCCCACAGTTCAAATTTAGAATTTTTGTGACTGTAACTCATCGCCCTATAAAACCGCTCCAATAGCAATTGATTATCGATCTTATCGATCAGCTCATGAAATTCCTTCTTTATTGATTGTGTAGTCATAGTATAATTTAATGTTTTATTAAAAAAATTTCAAGAGATTATCTCTTTTAATCCCTTAATAAAACTTTCAATATCTGATTCTGTATTAAATCTGCCAAATGATATCCTGACTGATGACCGCGCCGTATTATCATCGTATCCAATTGCTTTGAGTACGTGCGAGGGCTGTATTGAGCCTGAAGTACATGCTGAACCTGATGATACTGCAATACCTTTCA
>JBHEKV010000152.1:0-8733 GCA_041859235.1 Ignavibacteria bacterium
CAGGGCTCATCCAGCGGACCCATTGGAATGATTAACGTCAAATTTATTGATGATGTGAATTTTTCAACCGGCGGATTTTCAGCGCGCTACGGCGATAAGCTTTCATCTGTAATGGATATAAAATTCCGTGAAGGCTATAACAAAAGATTTTTGAGTGATATAAATCTTTCAACAGCCGGTTTTGGCGGTATATTTGAAGGACCATTATTTACAAAAAAGGGTTCATTTATTTTTTCCGTAAGGAAAAGTTACCTGAATCTGATAAAGGGCGCTATAAGACTTGCCGCCGTGCCTGATTACTGGGATTTTAACCTTAAAACGGTTTATAATATTGATAAAAATACAAAGATATCTCTTGTGGGAATTGGCGGACTGGATAAAATAAGTTTTGAAGGCGAATCACCCGAGATAAGTGATGATAATCCATACGGCAAGGCAAAAGGAGATCAGCAGCAGTTCACCGCAGGACTTAACTTCAAGAAACTTTTCAAAAAAGGATTCTGGCAGACGGTACTTGCAAATTCATCCGCATTCTTAAACTATACAAACCATGATCTAAGGACTGATGAGCTTGTGTTTAAATATGATTCCTACGAAAGTGATTTTAATCTTAAGAGTGAAGTATTCTACCAGCTCAACAGCTCAAACAACATTATAATTGGCGGCACCGCAAGATACATAAAGTTTAAGAACGAAACTTTCTACGCTGCTGATACAACTTCATTTGGCGACCCGATACCTGAAGCTAATATTAACGTAAAAGATAACTATTACAAAGCTTCCGGTTTCGCACAGTATACACTGAAACTGCCCGGCAACAGGGTAATACTTAACGCAGGCGCAAGAGTGGACTACTTTTCAGGCATCAAAAAAAATATCGCAGCCTCTCCAAGGTTTGGGGTAAGCTACAGCTTATTTGCTAATACTACACTAAGCGCCAGCACGGGAATTTATTACCAGTCACCCGAGTATATTTGGCTCACCGCCGATCCCAGAAACGAAAACCTGAAGTTCATACAGGCCAATCATTATGTTGTGGGCATCGAGCATTTATTTTCACCTGAGCTGCGCCTATCAATTGAAGCATATTACAAAGATTACAAAAATTATCCCGTAAGTACTGTTATTCCCACTTATGTGCTCATAAGCGGGGGAACAGAGAACGGACCGAACCTTATGTTTGGCGAAGCGGTGAGCGAAGGCAAGGGAATTTCCCGCGGAATTGATCTTTCTCTGCACAAAAAGCTTACAGGCAACGGATTTTACGGCATGATAAATTATTCACTGGCTGAAAGTAAAGTTACCGGACTTGTTGGCGGCGAAAAACCCGGTTCTTTTGATTACAGGCATAATTTAACAATAATTGCAGGCTACCAGATAACCAATGACTGGCTTGTTGGCCTGAAATTCCGATATACCACGGGCAGGCCCTATACTCCGTTTGATGTAAATGCCTCAGCAATTGTTGGCAGGGGTGTAAGTGATTTTGATAATTTTAACGGTTCAAGATATAAAGACTACAACAGGCTTGACCTGAGAGTTGATAAAAAATGGAATTTTAAGAACCTGAGTATTGTGACATATATAGAGCTGCAGAATACGTTTAATACTGAAAATGTATATTCATACTTCTGGAATGAATACAAAAACGAACTCGGGACTATCTACCAGTGGAAGTTCCTTCCCGTTGGAGGATTCAGTATCCAGTTTTGAGAAATTTCCTTTCTTCCTCCCCAGGGGTCCTTTAGATTTTTAGCTTGCTAGGACGCAAAGTCTGAGCAAGCTGAAGATTAAATATCTGCAAAGCGCTATTTATTGAACTACTTTATGCAGATATTAACCTAAATTCGTCATACTTTAAATTATCCATTGACATTTTGAAAATTTATCATTCTATTGTAAACGTACTTATAAAATAGTTATTTAAGACTACCCATAACCACCTTTGCGTTGGTGATTAAGATAAAAAAATAGATTTAGAAATTAAATGAGTGTAATGAAAAGAAAATTCACGTCTGTGCTTTTTTACTTTTGCTTTTTTACTTTTTACTTGTCAGCTCAGCCAACGCAGGAATGGGTTGCAAGGTATGAGCGACCCTCTGGCAGCAGCGGCATAGCTAACCAGATGGCTTTGGATAAGGTTGGCAATTGTTATGTACTTGGCAATAAAAGTTCAAATGGCGGGGAAGTTATATTGATTAAGTATAATGCCAGTGGTGATACTCTTTGGACAAGAAATTATCCGGGAGCCGCAAATGTTGGAGTGATTGCAGATAGCATCGGGAATGTATATGTAACCGGATATATTGGCCCTACATTTGGACCGTATGATATATACATTATCAAATTCAACACTAATGGTATACAGCAGTGGATAAAAACTTATGATACTGGGGGTAGCGACCAGTCAACTGCAATTTTATTGGATAAATCTGGCAATATTTGTATTGCAGGCTTCGGCGATAATGAAAGTTTAGTCTTAAAATATAATACTAATGGCGATACTATCTGGACCAGAAGGTATACTGAAGCCGGTTTCAGGTTTCCTGCCAGAACTATGGATATAGATATAAAAAATAATGTTTACATTGGTGGCGGCAAAGTTAATATTTCAAACGGAACTCAAAATTACTTCGTTATCAAATATGATTCAAACGGTGTGTTTAAATGGCTCAATTATCATTCAAATAACGGCATTGAAGTATTAAATAAAGCAAAAGTAGATCAAAACTTTAATTTATTCGTTACAGGTAGATCTATTAATGGCAGAATTCTGACAGTCAAATATGATTCAAATGGGGCAGAACAGTGGCAACGAATTTATACGGGACCTGTACCAGGCGGAGAAAATGCAACTGATATGGGGATTGACAATTTTGGGAATGTAATTATAACCGGTTACAGCAGTGGAGTTGGGGCCGGTAATTTTGATTTTGTAACAATTAAGTATAGTACATCCGGTGATTCGCTATGGGTTAAGAGATACAACGGGACTGCAAATGATAATGATGAATCATATTCATTGGCATTAGATGATTCAAATAATATATACGTAACAGGTAGAAGCATAAATACTGGAGTAAGTTGGGATTATGTGACTTTAAAATATTTATCAAACGGCACGAATGTTTGGACTGGTATTTATAATAACCAACCAACAAATGCGGAAGATATAGCTTACAAAATTTTATTAGACCGGAATAACAATATATATGTCACAGGTACAAGCAGAGGCATTTTAGGAGGACCATCAGATTACCTGACTATTAAGTATTCACAAACAGTTGGTATAGATCCGATAATAACTGCAATACCAGATAAGTATCAGTTAGAACAAAACTACCCTAATCCCTTTAATCCTGTCACAAATATCAAGTATACGATTTTTAAAAACAATAAAAATGTATTATTACAAGTATTTGATGTAACGGGAAGAGAAGTTGAAGTTTTAGTAAACAAAAAACAAAATAAGGGTACATACTCTGTATCTTTTATTTCTGGTACACTTGCCAGCGGAGTTTATTTTTATAAATTGATTACAGAAGATTTTACTGATACAAAGAAAATGGTTTTGATAAAATAAACCAATTTAATAAATCTTAAACAATTCCACTTATAACGGAATTAAAAGGAGAAAACATAATGAAGAAGCGATACCTGCTGCTTTTACTTATCTTTTTATGTCTTTTTTTTAGTAATAGTATTTTTGTAAATGCTGAAGAAGGTGACAGTATAGTTTACAAAAGAAATTTTTGGTTTTACGCTCAGCGTTCACATCCTTATGATTCAATACCACCGGGAGCATTGCAGGATGCTATATCGGAAAGGAATTCAATATTATCAAACGGATATTACCTAAACCCATTTAGTAGCAGCTGGACAAGCATTGGTCCAGGTTATACTTATAATGGCGGTAGAATAAATTTTGTAAGATTTGTGAATTCAAACACATTGATAATCGGGACACCGCACGGTGGTTTATGGAAAAGTACTGATTTTTCTAATTGGGTAACTATGGATCCTAATCAAAAATTAGGTTCTGGTCATTCAGGTGCAATAGCAATAGATAATTCACAAAATCCGCCTGTAATTTATTATGGTACAGGTGAAGGAGTATATGGTTTTGATTATGCATATTATGGACTTGGTATTTACAAGACTACAAATTGGGGCGAGAATTGGACTGAAATTAACTCAGGTATAGATACTGAGAAATTACTTAAGATTTTCAGAATAACAATTAAACCAGATGAGCCGGGACATATCTTTGCTGCAACTAACCAGGGACTTTATAGAACAACTACAAGCGGTTCGAATTGGTTTCTTGTATCAGGAACTGAAAACAAACATTGCAATGATATTCAGTTTTCAGTGCAAAATCCTCTAAAAGCTTATTTAGTTGGACCAAAAGAAGAGAGGCTTGGAGTAGGGTATAGGGAATCAACAAATGGAGGTGAATCATTTTCAGTTCAAAATCGAGGTTTCGTAACTAATGGCAGAACACATATTGAAGTTTTTAGTCAAAATGATAATTACATTTATGGAATCACTGAAGATGGGAATACAAAGGTATTTCGTTCAACCAATGGAGGATTAAATTTCAGTACTGGCGGAACAATCAACACTCATTCACACGGTGGTTATGTCATGTACTTAAAAATTTCCCCGAATTTACTAGATGATATACCTACTGATATCTATGTTGGTGGGGTTGAATTGTTCAAAAGCACTGATTCCGGATTGAATTTTTGCAGAATTTCAGGTTCACCAGGAGATTGCGGGCTGACTCCGAATACAATGCATGATGATTACCATAACATGGATATATTGTCATCTGACCCAAGCAAAATCGTTGTTGTAAATGATGGCGGAATATTCTACTCTCAAAACAGCGGTAATTCTTTTGGAAGTCTGAACAGCAATTTATCGTTGAATTTAATTTATAGGCTCAATTCAACAAGTACAAATACTCTGTTGGGCTTACAGGATAATGGCATAGGCACTTTGTCAACGATACTATACCCTTATGGCGACGCGGGAGAAGTGATCAGTTCAAAATATGATCCATCTCTAATTCTTTACAATGAAAATAACAATGGAGTAATCAGGAGATTCATTTACGGCAGTTCGAATTATGGTATTATCAATATACCCGGCTATTGGGGTACCGCAGCAGCGGATTGGGTTGGTGCGATTACTGAACATCCAACAATACCAGGCACATTTTACTATGCTAAAAGGAATCAAGCTGCTGATATGATAAACTTTTGGAAGTCAACTGATTATGGTGAAACCTGGGGTGGAATTTTTCCATTTGGAAGTGTAACAGGCAATTGTGCTCCGCAATGTATAGCTGTTAGTAGCAATGCACCTCAAAAGATATACATGTCATCAAGTGGATATTATGGTCCAGAACCATTCACTTTTGGCAGAGGTTTGTATTTCAGTAGCAACGGTGGCGAAAGTTGGGTAACTAAAATTCCTGAAAATAACCCCAATTTATTACCTTTCAATTATATCACAAGAGTTGTAACCGCACCAGCAGAAATTTCCACCAATCCTGATGAAGTATATATTACATTGTCAGGTTTTTTTCAGGGATCAAATCAAGGTCATGTATTTAAATCTACAAATGAAGGGAGCACATGGATCAACATCAATGGTAATTTGCCCGATTCACCAGTAAATGATTTAGTTTGGTGGCAATCAGATTGCGGCAATACAACAAAAACAATTGCAGTTGGCACTGATGTCGGGGTTTTTACTTCAACAAACGGTGGTACTAACTGGAAATTAACCGCTGAAGGTTTGCCAATAGTTCCAGTTATGGATTTAGAATATGTTCAATATAAAAATTCTTTAAGAGCGGCAACATTTGGCAGAGGTCTTTGGGAAGTGGAACTTGAAGGTGATATTTACATAAAGGGATTTGCATACATTCCATCAAATACTTCAATTTCAAAAAACATTGTTATTTGTGACGGTGGAGTTTTGAATATATCGAATTCAGCATTGTATATGAATGACAACAAGCAAATAATAGTTAAATATGGTGGTAAGTTAATTGGAGGTACTGATGCAGCATTTTATAGCACAAACTCTTGGGATGGTATAGTTGTTGAGCCGGGTGGTGAATTAGACCTGAATGGATGCTATTTTAATCAAACTGGCACGCCAATTGCTATTGAAGGTAATTTATTTGTTTCATCACCAAACGTCACAATCAGAAATTGCAGATTCCTGAATAGTTATGAAATAGGTACAATTACTATAAACAACAGAGATAATGTAATAATCGGCTCTTGCATCTGGTCGTATCCCGGTTCACTAAGTAGTTTTAACAAAGCTATTGATTGTTATAATTCCAATAATGTACTTATTGAAGAAAATGAGTTTAATATTCTAACCGCTACGGATGCAGATGTTTCTGCGATTTTCGTAGATTACGGTAATGATATTGTTATTTCAAACAATTCCATAAAAAATCTTGCAAAAGGCATTACGGTCTCAAACTCAAGCCCTTTTGTTTACAAGAACGATATTGAATATACCGATGTTTCTTTGAGTAATGTAACATGCGGTATATCAATGACGAATTCATATTCAGGAAATGTTAAACAAAACACGATAACAAATTACGAAACAGGGATTAAGCTTGTCAATAGTTCACCTTTGCTGTTTGATAATACTATAATTAATGATATGTCATATTCAATTGCTATAGAGTGTCAATCAGTTTCATCACCAAGATTGCGGCCGCAGGAAATTAATGGAGAAACTTACTGGGATGCCGGGAAAAACAAACTGATAGCTTCTACAGACGGAGGTTTTGGTATCAGCATGTATTATTACAGTATTCCGGAACTAGACTATGGATGTAATCAATTTAACACATCATCATATAGCATAGAAGGCAATATTGCGAGCGGTCTTGCCGGCAATTATTATCTGTTTGCTAGAAATAATAGCTGGAATAGTTTTACACAAAATGTATTTGATGCCTATTTTGATGAAGGAAATCCTACTTGTTCACCGGGTGAGGGTGGAGCAGAAAGAGAAAAAGAGGGTGTTATCCCACCTCAACCTATCATTGTAAATTATGGAAATGGAATTTACGATACAATTCAGGTAACTACGAGAAATGTACCTGTAAATTCAGATCAGGCTTTGTATCTTTCTGCAAATAATGATGAAATTACCGGAAGTTACCAATCTGCAATCACAAAATATGGACAGGTTATACAAAGTTATCAGGATAGCTTGACTGCGATTAATTCATTAAGAAAATTGCTTCATTGTAAAGATAAGTTGAATGCGGATACAACCGCATATTCACAGCTAAGAGGTTATTATCAGGCTAAGATTCAGTCAAACATAAATGATACCGCCTTTGTAAATGTTGCAGAAGAATTAGCGGCAAAATGCTTGGTTCGTATGGGTCACCCAACGACTGCTATAGATGAATATGAAGTAATTATCTCAAATACTAATGATTCAGCGAAAATACTCTGCGCTGAATTGAACATTATTGAGACTTATTTAATAATTCAAAACAGCGGTGATTCACCAAACTACACCGGGCAATTAGGTTACCTTAAGCCAAATGGCAAAGAAGATGCCTACAAAAAGATTATGGATAGGCTTCATAAGAGCAAGAACAAGAAACCTGTTAATCAGTTACCAAAAGAATATCAATTATCACAGAACTATCCCAATCCGTTTAACCCGGTGACAAAGATCAAATATGCTTTGCCGTATGCCTCAAATGTTACTCTAAAAGTCTATGATATTCTAGGTCGTGAGGTAATTTCACTTGTAAATGAATTCAAAGATGCAGGTTCATACATTGTTGAATTCAATGGCAAGAATTATGCAAGCGGTGTTTATTTCTACAGAATTGAAGCCGAGGGTCAAAATGGCAGGAAATATGTAGAACGCAAAAAAATGGTTTTGGTGAAATAAATTTAGTAACCGAATTTAGCATTTAAAATGCCGATTATTGACCATAATCGGCATTTTTTATTAAATCCCCTAATACGCATCACAATCGATATAATGTAAATACGTTAGAACAATTCGGGTCTGACCTTATACAGTGATAACATTAAATATTCGGTTTAAATGGTAATTTCATTTATACTGCACAAAACCGATTGTTTTAGGGTTCGCCCATCGGCTATATTTGTATCACTAATTCGGTAGGGAAAATTGTAGCAGAGAAGATTTTTAAATCAACTAATTTAAAAAACTCCTCAGAAAGGAAATCTACAAAAGATGAATGCTATAACTTCCCAGTTCAGCAAGAAGCAATTGATCAGTTTGTTATCAGGGCTTCTTTTTTTATTTGTTACAGTTTACACAACAACCGCGCAGGAAAACATAAATATTCCGGGCGGCATCAATTCATGGAAACCAAATTACTTACCCGGCGTACCGGGAGATAATCCCTACACTGCAGTTAAAACAGATTTTACAATTACAATGAGAGATGGTATCGTTATTGACTGTCTCAAATGGATCCCCGACGCACCTGCACCCGCTGGCGGCTGGCCGACAGTTATTATGGTTCACGGCTACGGCGATCATAAAGGCACATTATCAGAGTTCTGCCGCCAGCAGGCTGAGTATGGCTATTACACCATGACATTCAGCGTTCGCGGACAGGGTTTATCAGGCGGACTTTCAAACCTCATCAGCAGAACAGAAGCTATGGATCTGCAGGAAATAGTGAAT
>JBHEKV010000160.1:0-17380 GCA_041859235.1 Ignavibacteria bacterium
CAATACGAAAAAAGATTTACACTTGATGTATCAGCATACATTAATGAATATGATAATCTGATCCAATATGTAAATGTTGGCGGCGGTATTTACGGACCGTTCCAGGTTCAGAACATAGCAAAGGCACAGATACGGGGTCTCGAATTTCTGATAGATTACACCGGTTCACTAAATATGTTCAGTAAGCCTTTAGGATATTCATTTGGCTTCAACTATAGCCTTATTGATGCAAAGGACCTCTCTGCCGGAAGGAAAGATGAATTCCTTCCATACAAGCCAAGGCATTTGATCAATTTTAACACTGACCTGAGCTACTATGATTTTAATTTTAATGTAACCGGTAAATATGTAAGTGAAGTAGAGGAAGATCTGTTTTACAAATACGAAGAGCCAAAAGCTTACTTTCTGCTGGATATGAAAATAAGCAAAAAGCTGTTTGGTAAGGCAACAATATTCTTTGCTGTAAATAATGTTTTAAATGAATCCTACCAGGAGCTTGAAAGAACACAGGCGCCTAACCGCAATTTTAATTCTGGAATAAGAGTAGAGTTTTAGTTTTTTTAACCAGATTCACTCATCGGATGACTGCCAAAGCAGTCAGGCTTGAAGTCACCCGGTGAGTAAAAAAATACGTGCTAATTTTACCAACCTTAGAAACAAGGTGGTTAAATAACTTCGTTATTTAACCAAAACCATTTTATTAGTCAGTTTCATTCCCCCTGCACTCAATTCATAAAAATAAATTCCGCTTGATATTCCCGAGGCATTAAACTCTGTTTCATATTCACCGGGCGCAAGTTCACTGTTTATCAGCTGTGCAACAGTTTTACCGCTGATATCATAAACCGTCAATTTAATAAATACATTATTTAAGCCGCTCCTCACTCCCGCTACGGAAAACTTGATTTTTGTGACGGGGTTGAAGGGATTCGGGTAGTTTTGCTTAAGTTCAAAGTGTTTCGGTACAACGTTTGATATAGGTTCAATTCCAACAAGCGGGTTATCGCCATAAACGCCGTTATGTCTGCTGTTATACTGCCACATCGGAATGATTATTCTGTTCGCTGTAAAAAGTGTACCCGTATTCCATAAATAAATATTCGCGCTTTGCGGTGATACTGTTACGCAGCCTGCACCGGATATATCCAGTATTCCGTCACGGTTCACATCACCAAGCATCGGCGTAGAAAAAAATGTTGCACCCGAAGTATTCACATCCCATCCTGAAACAGGTGTTCCGTTATGATTGAATGCCAGGTATTTGCCTCTGCCGCCTGTTTGTGTATTATCATCACAAATCAGCTCCATGCTGTTATCATTATCTATATCGGCAATTGTTATCTGAGTATTAATTGCCCAAAGCTGCGGTATCGGGAAACCGGGGAGGAATGCGCCATTTTTATTCCATGCATACAACTGGTCAACAGGTGAGCCGCTTATTACCTGGTCACCAACTGCAATATCAATAATATTATCACCATCAATATATCCAACAGCAGGCGGTCCGTAAATCCAGTTACCGGTTGATGTTGGCCAGCCGGGTAATACCGTTCCGTTATTTTTTAGAATGTAAACATAACCTCCGCCGCCCAGTACATGAGTGCCAAAAATTATCTCTCTGATGTTATCGCCGTCAACATCCGCAAGTACCGGTGATGAATAAGAATTTACATCACTGTTTGGCATTAAGAATGGAAATCCTGTTATGGGATTACCATCGCTTCCCCACGCGAACAATCCTGAATATGACTCCATAACAACTTCAGGCAAAGCGTCTCCTGTTATATCGCCAACTGCAGCGCTTGATGCGGGAACGTGATTCAATGTTTTGGGCCACCCCGGGAAAGTTGTTGCGTTACCGCGGTATATCCATACTTCACCGGAACCTGAAAGTCTTTTGTTTACTATAATTTCAAGTCCGCCTGCATTATCCATATTTGCTAATACCGGAGTCCGTGAACTGTACCCGTGATTAATCGGGAATCCCGGAACGGGTGTTCCGTTCTTTCTGAATGCGTAAATGAAGCCCCCTGAAGTAAGCCCGTGATTTGTGACTACAATTTCTTCCTGTCCGTCGCCGTCGATATCGCCAAAAGCAGGCGCGCCTTCAAGCGCATATGAAGCAACAGTCTGCGGCCAGCCGCTTACTGATGTGCCGTCATAATTCCATACCTGCACAGTGAACCCGATATTGTAAACAATTTCAAGATCGTTATCGCTATCCATATTGCAGAAGATACCGCCTTCAAATGTATTGCCGCTTAATGTTTTCGGGAAGCCCGAAAAATGCGGAAAAGAATCAACATTGATAACAGTATTGTAAGTGTTAATGCCATCAGATTCCAGGATATTAACGTAACCCATTACATCAGGTACCAACGGCTGGTTTATTGCCGGGTTGTTGAACTGACTGAATAAAACCGAAGACAATCCTGACAGGAAAATCAGGGAAGCTGAGAATAAGACTTTAAAAGTTTTCATTTTTTTCTTTCAGAAACAGGACTTAGAAATACTTAAATGGAATTTTATCTTAATTAAAATGTTGTTTACTATGTGGACTAATTTAACTTTTTTACTCATATTTTACAGTATAAATATTGATATTCAGTGTTTAAACCGCATTTTTACTTTGTTATTAAAATAGTATAAGGCTATATTTACCATTCCTATGAAAAGAATTTTTTTAATTTTTATACTGTTTTTTGCAGTTTTCGGCAATAATTTTGCTCAGGATGACCCTTCAAACCCAAAAGCGGTCGAGCTTTTTATTGAGGCTAAAACCCTTGAACTGAAAGACAACTATCTTGCAGCAATAAGCAAATACAACGATGCTCTAAAGATCGAAAAAGCCGCGGGGATATATTTCGCACTTTCGAAACTATACACAAATGTTACACAGCATCAAAAAGCGCTGGAATACGGTCTTGAAGCGATAAAACTGAATCCCGGCAATTTAGCATACAAAGAACAGGTTTCTGATACTTACATTATTCTTGGTGATTATACAAACGCCCTGAAATATCTTAAGGATATTTATGAAAAACGCCCGGATGATATTAACATCATTTATAACATGGGCAGGATGTATGAAGCTTTGAAAATGCCCTCTGAAGCATTAAAATACTATGAGAATATCACCGAAAATTACCAGTACGATGAAACGGTATTGCTAAGAATGGCTGATATTTATGAATCGTTTAATGATTATGCCAATACTGCGGCTACTGTTGAAAAGCTTCTTGTAATTAACCCAACTGATATTAACCTAAAGTATTCCGCAGCTGCAACGTATGTCAAAATACCCGATTATGATAATGCCATCAGGATTTACGAAGAAATATTAAGCACTAATCCCAATAACCGGGATGTGCAGACAGAAGTAATAAAGCTCTATTTCCGTCAGCATAAAAACGCGGAAGCTTTTGAGAAATACAGTAAGCTGCTGAACAGGGACAGCGTTGATTTCATGACAAAGATGGATGTGGCAATAGCTTTTCTGCAGGCATCAGAGCAGGATAAAGAAGCCCGGGGAGTTTCAAGGAATATACTGCAGAACCTGGAATCTGCATATCCCAATCAATGGATGCCTTCGTACTATCTCATTTATATGGATGCGCAGGATAACCCCGAAACTGCCGATGAGAGATTTGCCGCATTGCTTGCTGCAACTGACACATCGGCTGAATTATATGTACAGGTTGGATTCTATTACTACGAAAGAAATAATTTTAATAAGTCAATTGATGTTTTTAAACGAGGCACCGAAAAATTCCCGGATGATTTCAGGCTAAATTACCTTACGGGAAATTCGTATTACAGGCTTGGTGATAACCGCGCAGCCCTTCCTTTTCTCGAAAGGGCGCTTGAGCAGAATCCGGGTGACCTGAACACACTAAGTAACCTCGGGCTTGTTTATGATGATCTGAAAATGAATGCCGAGTGCTCAAGGCTTTACGAGCAGGCATTCAAGTATCATCCTGATAATATCCTGCTTCTTAATAATTATGCTTATCATCTTTCCGAGATCGGAGAGAAGCTGAACGAAGCCAAGGAAATGTCGAAAAAGACAATTGAAAAAGAGCCCGATAACGCCTCTTACCTTGATACTTACGGCTGGATACTTTATAAGCTTAAGGATTATAAAAACGCTGTAATATACATTGATAAAGCAATAAAACTCGGCAAGAACGAAACCCTGCTTGACCATCTGGGTGATGTATATGAGGCGATGGGTGAAATTGTTAAAGCATTAAAAGCATGGAATGACGCTTTGCAGATGAATCCTGATAATGAGTTGATCAGGCAAAAAGTAAACAAGTATAAATAATTCTTTATTTTTAATTAATGTTAATTTACTACTAAAATGAACGATCAGATTGTACACAATGTAATTATTATTGGTTCCGGACCGGCCGGCTTGACAGCAGCATTATACACCGGGCGCGCGAACCTGAAACCCCTTGTATTTGAAGGCATGCAGCCCGGCGGGCAGCTGACTATTACAACCGAAATTGAAAATTATCCGGGTTTTGAACACGGTATCATGGGTCCGGAATTGATGGATATTATGCGCAAACAGGCTCAGCGCTTTGGCGCAGATTGCCAGTTCAAATATGTAGATAAGGTGGATTTCTCTGCATCTCCGTTTAAACTGTTTGTGGAAGGTAAAGAATATCTTGCTCACACAGTAATTATCGCAACGGGTGCATCTGCAAAGCTGCTTGGATTACCATCGGAATCTGAATATATGGGCTTTGGTGTATCAGCATGTGCAACATGCGATGGATTTTTCTTCAAAGATCAGCGTATTATTGTTATTGGCGGCGGCGATACAGCAATGGAAGAAGCGAATTACCTCACAAAATTCGGCAAAGAAGTAATGATTGTTCACCGCAGGGAAGAATTCCGGGCTTCAAAAATTATGCTCGATAGAGCCCAAAAGAACCCGAAAATTAAACTTGTTACAGATACTGTACTTGAAGAAGTAATTGGCGTTAATGAAAACGGCAAAAAACGCGTCACCCACGCAAGATTAAAGAACATCAAAACAGGTGAAGTAAAAGATCAGGAAGTGGAAGGAATATTCCTTGGAATAGGTCACAAACCAAATACTGATATTTTTAAGGGACAGATAGAGCTTGAAGATACTGGGTATATCAAAACCAGTAAAGTTAACACATATACAAATATTCCGGGTGTATTCGCCTGCGGCGATGCGCAGGATCATGTTTACCGTCAGGCTATCACAGCAGCAGGCTCAGGCTGTATGGCTGCTATTGACGCAGAGCGGTATCTTGAATCACTCCACGGTTAATAATAACAATTATTCATATTTTAGCAGGGATAGAATTTAATTCTATCCCTTTTTTTAATGGCTGATAAATTCGCAAATATCGCTTTCAATATACCGGTAAGTCAATTATTTACTTACTCTGTTCCTGCGGAATTCACTGAATTCATAAAACCCGGAATGCGTGTACTTGCTCAGTTTGGAACAAAAGATATCACGGGAATTGTAATTGAGCTTACCGGAACAACTGAGCTTAAAAAAACAAAGCCTCTAAAAAAACTTCTTGATACCTTTCCCATAATAAGCGATGAAATGCTGAGCTTCTGCAAATGGATCTCGTCATATTACATTTGTCCGCCGGGTGAAGTGATCTTTTCTGCTGTCCCAAAAGGGGCAAAAGTTGAATCAAAAGTACTTTACACAACCGCGATAGTCATACCAAATATCCCGTATACAACATTGCAGAAAAACATCATTAACGTTCTAAAAGAACGAAGCCTGACCATAAAACAGCTTGAAAATAAGTTAAAATCAATCAGTGTAAGAAACGCAGTTCAATCTCTAACCCAGAGCGGAGCTCTTAAACAGGAACACGTTACTGTAACCGAATCAGCAAAATCGAAATATGAGAGATTCGTAACATTTGAGCTGCTTGATGAATTCAGGGACTACACAAAACAATCACTTGAAATATTTTTCAAAGAAACAAAATTCCGTTCAACCTGCCAGGTGAAGGTACTTAAGTACCTCATCGAAAATGAGATCTCCGAGGCTAAAGCCTCTGATATCCTTAAGAAAACAAAATCAGCGCTTTCTGTTCTGAAGTCACTGGAAAAACGCGAATTTATTTCGCTGCACATGAAAGAAGCTGACAGGTCTGATAATCATGAATTCAGCGCGGATAATAAGATCATTGAACTGAACGCGGACCAGAAAAATGTACTTAAAGAAATAAATTCATCACTGGGTAAGTTCAAAACATTTCTTCTTTTTGGTGTAACAGGCAGCGGCAAAACTCAGGTGTATATAGAAGCTATCCAATATGCTTTAATTAATGCTAATACGGCAATTGTACTCGTTCCTGAAATTTCACTCACTCCCCAGCTGATCCACAGGTTCAAAACATATTTTGGCGATATTATTGGTGTCATACACAGCAAACTTTCTGATGGTCAGCGGTTTGATGTTTACCGAAGGATAAGGGCCGGTGAAATTAAAATTGTTATTGGAGCACGCTCGGCTTTGTTCGCACCGTTGGAAAACCTTGGCGTAATTATTGTTGATGAAGAGCATGACCATTCATACAAACAAACTGATAAAAATCCAAAATACAATGCCCGCGATTCAGCAATTGTAAGAGCTAAGCTAAATAACGCAGTAGTAGTTCTTGGCTCTGCAACGCCTTCAATGGAAAGTTACTACAATTACAAAGCCGGTAAGTATTCATTGCTTGAGCTTCCGCACCGTGCGCTTAAGACCAAACAGCCGAAAGTTGAGATTGTAAATATGCTGGATGAACTGCGCAATCCGAGCAAATACAGAAAATATGAAACTCAGGAACAGCGTGTGCTCTCATCAATGCTGATTAATTATATAGATTCAGCTTTAAAGAACCGGCAAGCAATAATTTTAATGCAAAACCGCAGGGGGTACTCGGCATATCAGCAGTGCCTTGATTGCGGGAATGTTAAGATGTGCCGCAACTGCGATATTACAATGATATATCATAAGCAAATTGATAAGCTTCGCTGCCATTATTGCGGCACTGCCGAAAGCCTGCCTGAGCATTGCGAGATTTGCGGCAGCCAGAATCTGAAGCTTGTAGGTGTTGGCACTGAAAAGATCGAAGAGGAAATTCAAAGACTCTTTCCGCAGGCAAAAACGATGCGAATGGATGCCGATACTGTAAAGGGTAAGGATGCACACAGGAAAATTCTTAAAAGTTTTCACGATGGAGAGTTTGATATATTGATAGGCACTCAGATGATATCCAAAGGACTGGACTTTCCGAATGTATATCTGGTTGGAGTTATATCTGCTGATATAGGGCTGTATATTCCTGATTTCAGGGCATCGGAAAAGACGTTTCAATTGCTGATGCAGGTATCGGGTCGCTCGGGCAGAATAAGCGATAACGGAAAAGTTGTAATACAGACGATGAATCCGGAAAATTATATTTTCCCGATGGTAGAAAGACACGATTTTATTTCATTTTTTGAAAAAGAGATACAGCACCGCTCGCAGCACAAATATCCGCCGTTTTCCAAGATGATACTGATAGAAGTATCTTCACCTAAACAGGTAAATGTAAATAACCATTCATGGAAGATATATCACTACCTTAACAATGCGCTTAATACTACAACCGAAAATGTATATATTGAGCTTCTCAAACCGGCGCCAGCATTAATATATAAAATAAAGAATAATTTCAGGATGCATATAATACTCAAAGTAATGAAAACTACGGGGGAGACTCTTTCGTTCAGTGAAAATCTTATGTTTGAACTTCAGAAATTCATTCATGCATTAAAACTTAAGTCAACCGAAAGAGTTGATATAGATGTTGATCCGCTCAGCTTCTATTAAGGAAAGTTATTTCACAAAAACCAGGTCTATCCACCTGTGTTCTGTATCAACCTTATTAACTTTTATCTTTACCTTATCACCTATCCTGTACTTTTTCCTCCTGTGCCTGCCAACTATCTGGTAATTCTGCTGGTCAAGAATGTAATAATCATCGTTCATATCTCTCAGCCTTACCATACCTTCAATCATGCTTTCCGTAATTTCTACATATATGCCATACTCTGAAATCCCGGAAACAATTCCCTGGAATTCTTTACCCACATTGCTTTCCATATACTGGCATTGCAGAATTTTGATTGCTTCGCGCTCAGCGTGAACTGCGTTAATTTCTCTATCGGTTGACTGCTTGCATATATCAGGCAGTTCTTTCTGATAATGATTAGCGCGTTTCGCATTTAAGCCATTCAGCACTTCATAAAGTATCCTGTGCACAATAAGATCAGGGTATCTCCTGATTGGTGAAGTAAAATGAGTGTAATAATCAAAACCAAGTCCGTAATGACCAATGTTTTCTTCAGAATAAACAGCTTTTGACATCGCGCGGATGGTAATATCGTTTATAACGAATTCCTCGGGTCTGCCTTCAATTTCGAGCAGCATTTTCTGAATTGAGCGTTTATTTTCAGGGTCAAGCCTAATGCCAAACTGCTTAACGAAATTAGAAAGCTCAACAATTCTTTTCTTATCAGGCTGGTCATGAATCCTGTACACAAACGGCGGTTTCTTTTTTTGTCTTTCAGCAAATAAAGTTACACATTTATTCGCAATCAGCATAAAGTCTTCTATCATTCTCATTGAATCAAGTCTTTCCTTTGGCTTAATGCTCTTGATCAATCCATCTGCGATCTCCGCTTTTACTTCTGTCGATTCAAAATCAAGGCTGCCCTCTTCAAGTCTGCGCTTAAACAGGATCTTATGCAGCTCATTCATTTCATTGAGCTTATCAAGGAACTTCCCTTTCTGTTTATCAAGTATGTTCTGAACCTCCTCATAAGTAAAACGCTTTTTGCTGTTGATGATCGATTTGCACACATCGTACTTAAGTACATTCCCTTTTCCGTCTATTTCCATAAAGCATGAAAACACCAAACGGTCAACTTTTTCTTTCAGTGAACAAATATCGTTCGAAAGTTTTTCGGGCAGCATTGGCACTACATCATTCATTAAGTAGACGCTTGTTCCTCTCAACAATGCCTCGTTATCCAGCTCAGAGCCTTCGGTGACATAATGGCTTACATCTGCAATATGTACACCAAGGTAATAATTGCCATTATCTAGTCTATCCAGTGAAACAGCGTCATCAAAATCCTTTGCGTCAACAGGATCAATAGTAAATATCAGCTCATTTCTCAGGTCTTTTCGCTTTTTTATCTCATCTGACTGAATTTCAAATCTCCCGTCATCTTCAAACTGTTTAAGTTCATCCCTAACAGATTTAGGAAAAGTTTTGGTTAAACCATACTTCTTAATGAGTGCTTTGAATTCAGTAGTAACATCACCGGCTTTGCCAAGTACCTGTATAATTTTGCCTTCAGGTGAAAGGTCCTGGTATTCCCAGTTAACAATTTCACAAATTACTTTGTCACCGTCTGTTGCGCCCTTAAGCGAATTCCTGGGTATAAAAATATCTTTCCTGAACTTCTTATCGTCAGGGATAACAAAAGCATAATCTGCACCTTTGCTGCTGAACTGCAGTTTGCCCACTACAGTATGTTTCACACGTTTTATAATGTTTTCAACAATAGCTTCACGTTCATTACTGCCGGCATACTCAATTATAGTAACCTCAACTTTGTCTCCTGAAAGGGCTGTAAGCAGATTTTTCTTTCTTATGGGCAGAACTATAGTTCCATTGCTTGTAGTTATTTCCGCGGCATACTCATTCTTTTTATCAAGTATTATCACACCTTCATAAAATGATGTCTGCCCGTTATATTCGTAGTACTTGCCGTTCTTCTGCAGTTCACCATCTAAAACAAGTTCGTTCAGGATATTTCGTACTTCCGCCTTAAGTGATTTATTTACTTTTAGCCTGTTGAAAAGCATATTAAATTTGATAGAAAGTGAAGGTGTCTGTTTAAACAATCCTATAATTTGCTGCCTCAGGTCGTTTAATTTATTTTTAGCCACTTTGGTTTTATTTAAGTTAGTAGCGGATCTTGTATGTTAGCCCTGCCCTGGATTCAAATCCCTGGTCACTGTTAAATATAGAATTTGAGTATGTTCTTGAGATCTGAATAAGCAGGTTATTTGATACGTCAATATTCAGAAGTTTGTTAAGCGGATACTCAACGCTTACTTCAAGATTATTGATATTACTGAGTATTTTTCCGCCGAATTTTACAATTGCGTCTCCAAAAGCTGAGGTTATCTTAATATCAGTGTTGCTTATATTTCCTCCATTATAAATAACTTCAGTATTTACTATAAATGGCGCAATGTTCCTTAGTGCTTCGTAAAGCAATGATGAGGCAAAACCTGATGAAACATTATTGCTCAGGCTGCCGAGCGCTGTTGAGCCCTGTGCTATCGGTCCGCCAAATAGAAGGTACGAAATTGCCTCTGTCTGAGCCTCCGGACCTTCCTTTTTGCTTCCGTTGTCATTCCTGAGTGATAATGTCAGCTTTGGCTGATATCTTGTTCCGGAAATATCCAGCACCACGAACATAATTTCCTGGCTGTTATCCACAGTTCTTACGTTTTTATACTCAGCTTTGATATTAAGAGACGGATTATTGTAATCACCGTTAAATTCAAGATAACTGTTGCCTATAGAGAAATTTTTATAGAACCTGTAATATGAATCTCCTACAATGTTAAGCCTGCCAAAAAGCTGAAATCTTCGGTCAGAAGTTTTGTTATCAAGTTTAAGGTTACCCTGAAACTCACCGTTTAATTCCTCGCGTGTCAGGCTGTTCATATTTACATTTACTGTTATGTTTTTTTCCATTAAAATATCAAGATCATAAGTAATGTAGTCGGCTACAGTTGGTTCCCGTTGTTCCAGAATATAGTTATACCTCAAAAACGGATCAAGGTTACCAATATCTTCATTGGAAACAGTAATTGTAGTATCCAGAAATCTGAACCCTGATGAGTCTGTGAGTATACGGTAGGTAAAATCATCACTGTAAATATCATATGCCAGACTTGAAATAGCAGGGAAATACAATTTAGCGCTTTTTATTACCAATTGACCTGAAACCAGCAGATTGCGGAGGTTACCCTTGATCCTTATAGGGGGCGTACCAATTCCGCCGAGCATTTCTCCGTAGAATCCAAACCTGTTCTGGATTGATGAACCGTCAAGAAAATACATATCCCCTGACGTGGTAAGATCGATATCGTTTACACTTAAACCTGCAAAATTAATTTTTCCGAAAACATCAATATGACGGGACTGGTCTCTATCATTATAAATTGAAAACCTTTCAACAATAAGATCTGATTTATCTGTTTTCAGACTTGTTTCGAACCTGTAATATAAACCGTTCCATGTAAAGAACATTCTGCCTTTTGTAATGTTCGCGTTTCCTGAAAGTACCGGGTCTGCTATAGTGCCTCTGGCATTGATCTCTCCATCCAGAAATCCGCGGAGATCAGTAAAATTCGGGATTGCTTTGGAAAAAAAGTTGATCTGGAAATTTGTGGCTTTCAGACTTAAATCTAACGGACTGGTTAGAACCGTCATATATGTCGAGCTATCAGGTGTTTTTAATGGATTATTGAAAGGAACATTTCCGGTAAGTCTAAGTTTGCCTTGCCCCTGGGCATTTGTCATTAAAACATCGGTAGTTAAATTATTATCAGCATAATCAATAAAAGCATCTACCCTTCCCACTTTATGATTATCATACCTCAGCAGACTTGTATTCATTTCAATGCCAAGCCTTGGGTTATCCATATTTCCTTTAAATGTCATCAATACTCTTCTTACGCTTCCCTTAAACAGCGATTCATAGTCATCTTTTTCCGCTTTTTTGTTGTACAAAGCTGCAGGATCATAAATAAGCTGCATAATTGCCGGAATACTTATATTACTTGCTTCTGCATATATATCACTTGAATCATTAAACGAATAGTATCCGCCAATATTAACTTTCAGGTAGTCGCCTGTCAGGCTGAACTTATCAAAAATGATCCTCTGATTTCCTGCATAAGGATGGTAACTCACAAGCATTGTATCATAATTATACAGATCTACACGGTTAAAACTCGCAAACAAAGTGTCTACAGCCAAAGTCACGGAATCACTTGCGAGATCAATAGTACCGGCAATATCAACTTTAATTGTAGAATCCTGTGTTGCATCCAGAGAGTAATACTGGATGCCATTATTTAGCTTAAACACCGTCTTAACGCTGTCGTAGATCCTTGTGCCGATCCTTAATGTATCTGCACTAAAAGTTATCAATGAGTTAAATGAACTGAAATCACCGTGCTCCGCATCTCTATAATTTGCGTAAGTATTCAAATGTTTGAATTCTGCCTGGGAGTTGCCAAGTATAAACATAGTATCTTTGTATGCAAAATCGTTTATCCTCAACGAAGTACTGCCGTCAAATCCGGTTGCCGAATTCTTTATTCTACCTTTAACACTTCCGTCAAAATACATATCACTCAGGAAGAACATTTTAGATATCGCTTCCGGGTTCTTTGTTTTCAGGTCATAAGTAAAATCCATATCACTTCCTGTAATCTTGGTGAGTTGTACAGGCATCAATGTATCAAGCTTAAATTTCTTTGATATCTCATTTTGGATCATTACAACATTACTTGCAATTACATCACCAATTTCAGTAAGTTTGAAGTTACCCTTTGCATTAAAATCAACAAGATTAGAGCTCAGTGTTACGTAATCATTAGCTCCCGTGGTTGAAATTTTGAGGTCAATGGGTGTTGCAAGAAAATCATAGTTGCCATAATACGAATTCGCCAGATTTATATTGTATGTTCCTTCAAGCCCTTCAGGAGAAATGCCTCTGCCATTAACATCAAACACAAATGTCAGATTGCTTTTATCCGAATTATTCCGGGTGAAAGTTGAAATATCAAGGTTTCTAACCTGCCCCTTAAGAGAATATATCGGATTATAAAGGTCGCGGATATTAACATTTCCCTTTACTGCAGCATCAAACTTTCCTGATGCATATTGTACATCCATTTCAACATTATAGCCTCTCAGGTTAAGCACACCCTGAGACTTATCTATTTTCTGCTCAAGAAGCTTCGTATCACGCAGTTCATATTTAACAGTGCTGTTTATAACCCCAAGAGCAAAACCGCTTCCAACCGCTTCAACATGTCCGTTAATATCGCTTTCAAGTTTCGGATTCTTTATAACTTTGCCAATATTCCCTCCAGTTACATCAACGGATGTGTTATAACTGATATTTGGATTTTTAATATTCATGTTAAAGAAACCCTTTGCGTTACCTACAGTTGACTGAACATCAAATGTTGTTTCAAAATCCAGGGGCTCTCCCTTATAAGTCATGTTTCCGGTAACTATTCCAACGTGTGTATAATCAGGTATCGGCAAGCCGGGTGTATATCGTTTTGTATCAACAGGGTCTATCCTGAACTCAGTGGTTTTAACATCAAGCCATAGATGTTCAGGGTCAATAAGATTTACAAGCCTGCCGGAAAATCCCATATCAGTATTCGGAGTTTCGAGCCTGCATTTTTCAATTATCATATCGTCAAATTTCCCTTTAGCCTTCAATTCAAAAAACAGGTTTCCGTTCAGGAAATCGACAGCTGGCAGAAAAGCCTTAAGGTCATCGAAATCAAAATTTTTTCCAACCAGGCTCATTCTTAGATCCTTGCCTTTAAAAGAAGGCAGGCCTTCAACTTTCATGAGGTCCAGTTTATCAATAAATACATAATCCATTTGCACCCAGCTTCTTGAAGTTTCGATATTCAGCTTATTTATTTCAGCACGCGATTTTGATATATAAAAATCACCTGATAAACCTTTTAGATCAAATCCGAAATTGGAATTAAATCCAAGATGATCTATCCAAAGCTGAATCGCGTTCTTATCATACTGGGCACGTGTTTCAAGCGTAAGTGAACTAATTTTCAGATTGTCAGTGGTAAAATTCGGAGCGTTAGGTATTTTCAGGTCTTTCACCGGAAGGTCCTGCGGTTTTGCACCCAGCATCGTAAAATTAAGATTTTCCATACGCAGCCGCTTAACATTTATCTTCCAGTCAAACTCTGATGAATCTTTGGACGTATCTTTGGAGGAAAATAAATAGGCAAAATTGAACAATGAGTCGCCATTATCTCCCGGGATGCGAACAAAATTCACGGTTGGATTATTGATAACTGCCTCTGTCACTTCTACAGTCTTGTTCATCAGCCCAAAAATATCAAAGTTCAGCTTTACCCTATCCAGTTTTATCATCTCATCCTGTTTGACTGTAAGCAGCACGTCTTTTACTATTATCTCACTGAAGAAGTTACCTTCCAAGCCTCCTATACTTAAAGATGAGTGCTTTTCAGCAAAATTCTCATTAAGCATATCTACTATATAACCTTTAACAAAATCTCTGAAGTATGAAGTTTGCGTGATCGAAACCAGCAGGGTAATAAACAGAAGCAAGATCGAAAAAATAAGAATAAGTGAAGAAAAAATCCGGAATTTCTTCTTTGCCTTTTTTACGCCGTTTCCGGGATGTTTTCCGGCAGCCTTTGTTTCCTTTTGTGATTCTATTTTTTTTTCTTCAGCCAAATAACAGTTTATTTGCAGTAAAGCTCTGTAATTCTTTCTATGATATTTGTTGAAGAGTTGTTTTCAACAAACTTAATGCGCTTAATTTCGCCGCCTGATTGTTTAACTATATCAGAACCAACAATTTTGTCTTCACTCCAGTCGGCTCCTTTAACCAATACATCAGGTAAAACTTTCTTAATTGTATTATACGGCGTATCTTCGTCAAATATTACAACATAATCAACAGGCTTAAGGTTTGCAAGCACGTATGCCCTGTTCTCTTCCATGACAATCGGACGTTTATCACCTTTGATCATTTTAACAGAGCTATCGGAATTTAGCCCGACAATCAATATATCACCCAGGCATTTTGCTTCAGTCAGATATTCTACATGTCCGCGGTGGATGATATCAAAAACACCGTTTGTAAATACTATTTTTTTTGAGCCGGCCTTAAGCTCCTTTATAAACCCAAGATCTTCTTCAGCTTTATATATATTTTTCACAGGTTACTTTTTATATGAACTGATCAAATCGTTTTTATTAACAGGAATTATACCAACTTCTTCACAAACAATCCCTGCTGCCTGGTTTGCAAGCATTACGGATTCAATTATACTGGCACCGCCTGCAAGCATAACTGCGATTGTAGAGATCACCGTATCTCCCGCGCCAGAGACATCTGCAACTTTCCGTGCCTTTGTTGGTATATTCAGTATTACTGTTTTATTCTTTTCTTTATCAAACAGCATCATTCCTTTTTCACCGCGGGTAAGCACAAGATACTCACAATTCAACCTGTCAATAAGTATCCTTCCCGCCTCTTTAACCGATTCCTCTCCGTCGATTTTCATAGCAAGTATGTCAGCGGTTTCTTTACGGTTTGGTTTAAATACTGTAACATCCCTGAATTCAAAAAAATTATGGAATTTAGGGTCGACGTAAACAGGCTTTTTATTTTTTTTGCAGATAGAAATGATCTGTGATATCATTTCTTTTGTCAATACGCCTTTGTTGTAATCTTGCAGAATCACAGCGGCAAAACTTTTTATATTCTTCGTAAAGAATTCGAGAATCTTCCTGTGTGTATTGACGGCTATATCATCTTTTATTTCACTATCTACCCTTAAAACATGCTGTGAGTGAGCAATTACTCTTGTTTTTGCGGTGGTTGGTCTGCTGTTATCTTTTATGATGCCTGCAGTTGAAAGTCCGAGCATTTTCATCACATCCAGGTAGTGTTTTGAATCATAATCGTTGCCAATTACACCAATAAGTACCGGTACTGCATCAAGCGCCTTTACATTATTGGCAACATTTGCGGCACCGCCAAGCTTGAACTCTGTTCTTTCTATATCCACAACAGGAACCGGAGCTTCGGGTGATATTCTGGAAATTGTACCATAAACGTATTTATCCAGCATTACATCGCCAATAATCGCAATTTTGCGTCCTTTTGATTTCCTGAAAATTGATCTGAGTTTAGATTGTGTAATATTCAAACTGTAATTTGTTTTTGCAAAAATGAATAAAATTAAGCAAATATAGGGTTAATTGGCGGCTTATTCAATTGAAAAGGGTAATTTATTCATTCATTGAAACCCTGCGAAATTTTGCGTATTTTTGTAGTTCTATGAAATTTACTAAACGAACTAATACCTGCGGCGAGCTAAGTCTTGCTGATGAGGGTAAAACTGTTACATTAAACGGCTGGGTATCACAGGTACGCGATCTTGGCGGCGTAATTTTTGTTAATTTACGCGATAGATACGGAATTTCTCAGGTTACGGTCAATTCTGAAACCAAAGAGGTTTACGATACTGCAAAATTACTTGGGCTTGAATATGTTGTATCAGCTACCGGAACAGTCCAGAAAAGATCTTCTGTTAATCCAAATATGCCGACCGGCGAAGTGGAAGTGCTTGCAACCGGACTCGAAATTCTCAATATATCAGAAGTTACACCATTTGTAGTTGAAGAAGATGTTAAAGCATCAGAAGAACTTCGATTTAAATACCGTTACCTTGACTTGAGAAGAAAAAAGATCGCTGATAACCTTGTGTTAAGAAGTGATGTCTACAATATTGTACACAAATATTTTGAGCAGGAAAATTTTATTGAAGTTGAAACACCAATTTTAATGAAATCTACACCTGAAGGTGCGCGTGATTACCTTGTTCCTTCACGAGTTCACAAAGGAAAGTTTTACGCCCTCCCGCAATCACCGCAGACCTATAAACAGATATTAATGGTAAGCGGTATGGATCGGTATGTGCAGATTTGCAAATGTTTCCGTGATGAAGATCTTAGAGCTGACCGAGCCGCCGGTGCGGGGCTTCAGGGTCAGGGGCGGACGTCCACCCGGGGGGTTACGGCCGTTGTTGTTCTCGTCGCTCATTCGCTCGCTTTACTCACCGACCGGGCGATCCCGGCCATCTTCGTATCGTCGCCCGTCTCAAACGAGAACAGGCGGAAACCTTACGGTTCCCGCTTCGCCTCGACAGGCTCCTCGCGCCAATCCTCAGGAAGGAGCGGACTGAATCCCGCAAAGCGACGGACATCTTCGGTCCAGCGCTCGGCGGCTCGCCCCGCAAGGAAGGCGGTGTGTATCACATTCTCCAGTCCCAAGGCCAAACCCAATTCCTCGGCGCTGAACAGGCCGAGGATCCCGGGAGGCGGAGACTGCTTGCGGACAAACTGCATGATCTTGCGCCGGCCGTCCGGAGCGCCGTTCGACGCTTCGATCACCCAGGCGGCCTTGCCAGACGAAATCGTGGCGG
>JBHEKV010000191.1:0-12849 GCA_041859235.1 Ignavibacteria bacterium
TGCTCTAACCAACTTATTGTTTAAATAAGTGGGCCAGGGAGGATTTGGTTCATCCACCCTCCCGCCTGCGGCGGGATTCTCTAACCAACTTATTGATTAAATAAGTGGGCCAGGGAGGAATTGGTTCATCCACCCTCCCGCCTGCGGCGGGATGCTCTAACCAGCTTATTGTTTGAATAAGTGGTCCAGGGAGGATTTGGTTCATCCACCCTCCCGCCTGCGGCGGGATGCTCTAACCAACTTATTGTTTAAATAAGTGGGCCAGGGAGGATTTGGTTCATCCACCCTCCCGCCTGCGGCGGGATTCTCTAACCAACTTATTGATTAAATAAGTGGGCCAGGGAGGATTTGAACCTCCCACCCCGCGCTTATAAGGCGCGTGCTCTAACCACCTGAGCTACTGGCCCAGTAGTTCAGAAGGAAACAACTTGTATTTAAAGACTCTTTATATACAGCCCGTTTTACAAAGCAATTTGATGCGCCTGATGATTGGCGGGTGATCTACTTAAAGATTGACCCTAAAAACTATTTAAAGAACGAAATCTATTTTATTTTCTTCGAGAAATCTTCTGATTCCACGATGTTTAATCTTTTTTTCAAGTACTAAAGCTGATTTTCTGTCAGGAAGTTCTGTCTTCCAAACCAGAACCCAATCCTTTGCTTTGCCTGTATACTTATTTTTATTTGAAACGTGTCCCTTTAATCTATCTTCAATATTTGAAGTCTCACCAACATAAAATCTGTTGAGTTTCTTACTGTGAATTATGTAAACATAATGCATAATTTATGAACCTCCCACCCTCCCGCCTGCGGCGGGATGCCAACCAACCTAAGAGCTACTGGCCCAGTAGTTCAGAAGGAAACAACCTGTATTTAAAGACTCTTTATATACAGCCTGTTTTATAGAGCAATTTGTTGCGCCTGATGATTGGCAGGTGATCTACTTAAAGATTGACCCTAAAACTATTTAAAGAACGAAATCTATTATTCAAAAAAGCAGCAGAGACATAAATTCTTCTCTGCCGAATATTCAGAGCTGTTACGCTCCGACTGTTTCCTTACCTTTGTATTTCTCAATGATCTGCTCAGCAATTGACTTAGGCACTTCTTCATAATGTGAAGTTTCCATGTTATAAAGAGCTCTGCCCTGCGTCATTGAGCGCATTGATGTAGCATAACCGAACATTTCCGATAGCGGAACCATTGCGCGGATAACCTGCGCGTCAGCGCGCTGGTTCATACCTTCAATTTTTCCGCGGCGTGAGCTTAGGTCACCCATTATATCACCCATATACTCATCGGGTGTAATAACTTCAACCTTCATAATAGGCTCAAGAATAACCGGACCGGCCTTTAAAGCGCCCGCTTTAAATGCCATTGAACCCGCTATCTTAAAAGCCATTTCCGAAGAGTCAACATCATGGAATGAACCGTCAAAAAGTGTTGCTTTAACATCTTCAACCGGGTAACCGGCAAGAACACCGTTTTTCATGGCTTCCTCTATACCATGCTCAACAGGTTTAATAAACTCCTTCGGAATTGCACCGCCGACTATTTTATTTTCAAAGATAAATCCTTTGCCTTTTTCGTTCGGTTCAATCGTGATCCATACATGACCAAACTGACCCTTACCGCCGGACTGCCTGATGAATTTACCTTCCTGCTCAACTTTCTTGGTAATGGTTTCTTTGTAAGCAACCTGTGGTTTACCAATGTTCGCTTCAACTTTAAATTCGCGTTTTAAGCGGTCTACAATAATTTCCAAATGAAGCTCGCCCATACCGGCAAGAATCGTTTGCCCTGTCTCTTCGTTGGTTGAAATGCGAAGTGTAGGATCTTCATCAGCAAGCTTACCAAGTGACTCCGAAAGTCTGTCCTGGTCAGCTTTTGTTTTCGGCTCAATAGCAATAGATATAACAGGATCGGGGAATGTCATTCTTTCAAGAATGATAGGGTCGCCTTCATCGCATAATGTATCGCCTGTTTTAGTATTCTTTAATCCAATTGCAGCTGCAATATCACCTGCATATACTTCTTCAATATCCTCACGGTGATTTGCATGCATCTGCAGAAGCCTTCCGACTCTTTCTTTTTTGCCTGAAACAGGATTATATGTATATGAACCTGATTTTAACACCCCTGAGTAAACCCTGAAGAATGTTAACTTACCAACAAAAGGATCGGTCATGATCTTAAATGCAAGCGACGAGAACTTTTCGTCATCCGATACATTCCTGGTAATATGATCATCAGTATGAACGTGATGTCCCCATACCTCGCCTATATCTTTAGGAGTCGGCATATAATCTATAACAGAATCAAGAAGAGTCTGCACGCCTTTGTTCTTAAATGATGAACCGCAAAGAACAGGTATGATCTTTACTTTCAGCGTAGCTTCTCTTAATACTTTTTTGATCTCGGCTTCGGTAATTTCCTGGCCGTCCAAAAACTTATTCAATAATGTATCATCAACTTCACTAACAGATTCAAGAAGTTTAAGACGATACTCATTTGCCTTTTCTACAAGTGATGCGGGGATTTCCTGTTCTTCCCAGGTCTGCCCTAATGTATCAGCATTATAAATAAGAGCTTTCATCCTGATAAGATCTATCTGGCCTACAAACATCTCGCCCTGGCCAATAGGAAGCTGAAGCGGAACAACATTGGCTTTCAGCCTTTCTTTCATCATATCAAGCACATGATAAAAATCAGCGCCTGTTCTGTCCATCTTATTCACAAATGCAAGTCTTGGAACGCCGTATTTATCAGCCTGTCTCCAAACGGTTTCAGACTGAGGCTCAACTCCGCCAACCGCGCAGAACAAAGCAACAGCGCCATCAAGCACGCGTAATGAACGCTCAACTTCCGCTGTAAAATCAACGTGACCGGGAGTATCAATAATATTGATCCTGTGCTCTTTCCAGAAACATGTTGTTGCAGCGCTGGTAATTGTAATACCGCGCTCTTTTTCCTGCTCCATCCAGTCCATTGTAGCTGCGCCTTCGTGAACTTCGCCCATTCTGTGCAAACGTCCGGTGTAGTACAGTATTCTCTCCGTAGTCGTGGTCTTTCCGGCATCAATATGAGCCATAATACCGATATTTCTTGTCTTTTCTAATGTTACTTTTCTTGCCATTAAAACTATATGCTTTCTATTATATTTTTATCTAAAACTTGTAAAACTATACCGCAGAAAATCCAATGAAACGGTTCCGTCATTTTTCAAAGAGCAGAATGATTACCACCTGAAATGCGCAAACGCTTTGTTAGCTTCCGCCATACGGTGAACGTCTTCTTTTTTCTTCACTGCGCTGCCTTCGTTGTTGGCAGCTGACATTAACTCGCCTGCGAGTTTTTCAGCCATTGATTTGCCGGCTTTAGCCCTTGCGTAAGTAAGTATCCATTTTATCGCGAGTGCTTTTCTGCGCTCGGGCCTAACTTCTGTTGGCACCTGGTAGTTTGAACCGCCGACTCTTCTTGAGCGTACTTCAAGTGAAGGCTCTACATTGTGAATAGCCTTCTTGAATATTTCAACAGGCTCAGCGTTCAGTTTTTCTTTTATGATATCAAATGCATCGTAGACTACTCTTTCAGCCTTCTGTTTCAGGCCATCATACATAATGCAGTTTATAAATCTGCCAACAAGAACATCTGAATATATTCTGTCAGTGCCTCTTTGTCTTTTATTTGCTGTTCTTTTTCTCAAATCTCTTTATATATATAATTTATTTTTATTACAGTTTAATGATTACTTGCCGCCTGATTTAGCTTTCTTTGCGCCGTATTTTGAACGCGCCTGTTTTCTATCGGCAACTCCGCTTGAATCAACCGCACCTCTCACAATGTGATACCTTACGCCCGGAAGATCTTTTACTCTGCCACCGCGGATAAGAACTATTGAGTGTTCCTGAAGGTTATGTCCTTCACCCGGGATATATGCAGTTACTTCCATACCGTTGCTTAAGCGTACCCTTGCAACTTTTCTTAAAGCTGAATTAGGCTTCTTAGGTGTTGTTGTATATACTCTTGTACATACTCCTCTTTTCTGAGGTGATGATTCAAGAGCAGGTGATTTGCTTTTGAACTTTAAAACTTTTCTTCCTTTGCGGACGAGCTGATTAATTGTTGGCACGTAATATTCCTACCTTAGTCTTAATTTACTAAATAAATTTCTGCGCTCATTTGCCTTTGGCGGCTTTTGCCAGTGGCATTGGATGAGCGGCATTATTATTAGAAACTACAAAATTAGCGATTTTTTACGAAATAGTCAAGTTAGGGAATGATGGGATTAATAGTAATTGCCTTATTTAACTAATTGATACGGTGATTCAAAGGATTTTATCAAATCTGCGAAAAAATGATAAAAATGCACTTTTATATCAATATCCCAAATACATACTAATAAAACTGTACATCGCCGTAATAACGGCAGTAATCACCACCTGTGGGAAAGCGTTTTGACCGAATCACAAACCTGAAAACTCCGCTGAATATGAAATATTCGCTTGCCCTAAACTGAACAGCATAAACTCCAGCATTCAGAACCTGGTCCCTGAGAAATACAGAAGTATCACCGTTTGTTTTGATATACATCAGGCTGATGGTATCCTGTTCAGGCAATTGGAACCTTAAATTCACGGTGTCATTTGCGGGATTAGGATAAGCCGGACTAAACCTGAATAGTGTATTTGAATTACTGCACCAGTCAGTTGTATCACCACCAAGCTCATTACCGAATTGATCCGTATGATTAATAGTCGGATCTATGATCTGCATACTGCCATCACCTCTGGTTACCACATTATCTTGTGAACAGGATGCAAGGAAAATAGTGATGAGAATAGAATAGATAAATGTTAATTTCAGCGTTTTCATTTTTGTAATTGATAAGTAAAAGTTTTGATTATTTTTGTTCGACATTTTTTATAGAATTCAGAACATTCTTCAGATAGCGGTTGTTTATTTAATATAACGGATTCACAGTAGCAGCGTTTAGGAGTTTTGACAAAAAATATTAACACTAAGGCTTTCATGGTATTTATGCTGTAAATATAATAAATATTCAGTGCATTTTAAATGTTGAAATAATTTTATTGTTTGTAAATCAACAATTTTCATTATATTTGCTCTATTAAGTAACGGAGGCAAATGATATTTAAGCATCTCTACATACTTCCCCTTTTATTCATCCTGGTTTGCGTAAGGACGCTAAGTCAGCAGGCATCAAATGATGAACTGACCCCGGATAAGATTTTCGAAAAGGTAGATAACTCCATTGTTGTAATTATTGCCTATGATAATTTAGGCAATATGTTCCAGGGTTCCGGTGTTGTTATAAGTGATGGAATTATTGTTACAAATCACCACGTCTGCAAAGATGCCAACCGGATTGAAATAAAGCATTACGCCAAAGAGATCAAGAATGTCGAAATTTTCAAATCTGATGAAATAAAAGATATTCTTTTCCTTAAAACCGATGACATGACACTTACACCCATAACATATGGTAACAGCGAAAATTTAAGGTCGGGGCAAAGGATTTATGCGGTTGGTTCACCGGAAGGCTACGAGAATTCCATTTCAGAAGGTATAGTAAGCGGCTTCAGAACAAATGAAAGTAACGTTAAACTTGTGCAAATGACCTGCCCTATTACAGACGGCTCTTCAGGCGGAGCGGTACTCAATGCAAAAGGAGAGCTTATCGGCTTAAGCGTCAGCGGCCAGCATGAAGGGGCGCTGTACTTTGCTATACCCGTAAATGACATACTCGCTATGATAGGCATGGAAAACTCCTATGCGGAATATACCGACCCGGTAAAATATTACGAAATAGGCACCACTGCTAATGACAATAAAAACTATAAAGATGCCGAAGTTTATTTTTCAAAATACCTGGAAAAATTCTCAGGCGATGCTTCTGCTTACTACAAACGCGGTTACGCAAGATTTAAGCTTAAGGAATACAAACAGGCAATAAAAGATTTTTCCGCAGTACTTGAAAAGAGCGAAACATCAGAGTCATTCTTTTACCGCGGAAACTGCTACTATTCACTGAAAGATTACAAAAACGCTCTGGCAGATTATACCAAAGCTCTTGAGCAGGAGCCGGATAATTATGATATTTATTACAACCGCGGCTACGCAAATTTCAGGCTTAAAAATTACATTGAAGCTGCAAATGACTGGAACAAAGCGATAGAACTCAATCCTGATTACGAGAGCGAGCTCTCTGTTAAGATCAAGATCGCACAGGATGAATCGGCCGTTAAGAAAACAAAATAATGTTCCCAAACAGACTAAGAAGCTCAAACCAGTTTTATATACTTTTCGGAATATTGATCCTGACGGTTATTTTAGTAGGATTGTATATTGGATTTCTAAAGTAGCGCTCACCCTCATTTTCATATTATTCAAGCCCTCCAGTTTCACTATTGTACCGAACCAAACTCACTGAACAATGCAATTCATATATTTCATAAGGCCGCATAAAGCGAATTTTGCCGAAACTATGACCGAAGAAGAAGGCAATATCATGGGTACGCATTTTTTATACCTTCAAGAGCTGCTTGCAGCCGACAAGTTGATCTTAGCCGGTCCGGAAACCACAGGGAAATTCGGTATTGCTGTAATTGAAGCGGAATCGGAGGATGAAGCAAGAGAAATGATGATGAATGACCCTGCCGTGAAGTCAGGAATTGTTACCCCTGAGCTATTCCCCTACCGTGTGAGCCTGTTGAGGAAATAAACTTGGAATGCACTGACTATATCAGTGCCTGGACAATCACATACAAAGTTAATGTAACTGCTTTGCTCAACGGAATTTTATATACACAAAGATATTAACAAAAAAGCACAGAGAAAATTACCCTGTGCTTTATTTGTTATTACGTGAATCCCAATTACATATCGCTCCTACCCCAAAGGGGCCCCTTCGGGGCGGAGCTAAAAACATTACGAAATCATTTACTACTACAAACATTTCGCTCCTAACGGAGCTACTCAACTACTTCCCTACTCAACTACTTCCCTACTCACCCACTTACCTACTAACCCACACACCTGCTCACCTACACAACTACTCATCTTTCTTCTTAAAATCAAGCGCAGCTGAGTTCATGCAATACCGCAATCTGGTTGGCGCAGGACCGTCATCAAATACATGCCCTAAATGCGCGCCGCAATTTGAGCATACCACTTCAGTTCTTTTCATTCCCAATGTTTCATCGGTTTCTTCTTTCACATTTTCATCTTTTATCGGCTTGAAGAAGCTTGGCCAGCCCGTGCCGGACTCGAATTTGGTATCACTGCTGAATAGCTCCTGTCCGCAGACAACGCAGGCATATTTTCCTGATTCATGGTTATCCCAATACTTGTTGTTAAAAGGGCGTTCTGTCCCTTTTTCCTGTGTAACTTTGTACTGCTCTTCTGTGAGCTTTTCTTTTAATTCGTCTTTACTCATAACCGGTTTAAATTCTCCGCAAATGTTTGCGGAATCTGTTTGTTTTGATAAATGCTGCTCATGCATCGCTGTTCTGCCGGGTTTATCACCGCAGCCAACCAGCATAAAAATTGATAATATTGCTGCTAATATACTCATATTTTTCATTTTTAATGGATTCCTTAATACAAACATAAATACGCAATAATTTGTTTCAAAGATATCCGGCCGAATAAATGATTTTAATGCATTTTAAATCCTCCCGATGCTAATACTAACCCAAGCGCGAGAAAAATTGCCACAGCCACTGTACCGGTAATTATCAATACCGTTGCAACCGGGTGACTTTCAAGAATTTCAATTTTCAATCTGGCAACATCCTTCAAAGGTACCGATTTTTCTATATTCACATCTTCATAATACACAATTAAATTACTTACACCCTTATATTTGAGCCTGAGTTTGGCTTCTTTATCTTTTACATCTATTATAGTACCATCCTTAAGATATAGCTGCGATATCCTGTAAGTTTTTTCAACCGGGACTTTATCACTTTCAACATACTCAATTTTACTTGTAACACATCCCGCAAAACTCACAAGTATAATGCATATAATTACCCTGAATAAAACAACGTTTTTTATCATAAATCAATTTTAAGATTACTTTAAATAAAAAAACCTGTGTTAGAATAACATTTATCCTATCTTCATACCCTCAAAAGGACTCAACAACCAAAACAGCAGCAAAAAGAAAACAACTACCGAGCTTACTATAATTATAACACTTAAAACTTTATTGCTTTCCAAAACTTCTAACTTTAGACTTGATGCATCACCAAGCCGAATTGTATTTTCAATGTTCACGTCTTCATAATACACTATCACATTTTCATTTCCCTTATATTTCAGTTTAAACACCGGTTCTTTATCTTTAAGTACTTTCACAGTACCGTCTTTCATTTAGACTTCGGAAATCCGGAAAGTTCTTTCAGACGGGAATTCAGTACTATCTACGTATTCAATTTTGCTGGTTACACAGCCTGTTAATGCAGCGAGCATTAACAGAATTACAACTCTAAAGAAAAGTATGTTTTTAAATATAAACATTATAGCCAAACAGCATCATAAACAGAATCCGCAAGTTGTGTATTTGAATTTGAATTTAAGTCATACATCCAAAGTTTTGGAGGATTTGATCCTTCAATAGTTCTGTATAAAATTCTCATTCCTTCCTTAGACCATTTAATATAATAAGGACTAATTCCCGGTAAATTTGAGATATTAATAATACTCGAACCATCCTGATCCACTAGATAAAGCTCGTTATTAGTTCCATTTGAGTTGACGAAACATATCTTACCACTAACAGGAGAACAGCAAGGAAATGCACCATCTCCTAATACAGAAAAATTACTGAGCGATGTATCAATAATACCAATTTTTGCAGCACTCATGCTAAGATCAAGATAATGGAAAAATATCTTTTTCCCATCACTTGACCAGTCTACAGAACCTCCATCCTGGATACTATCTTTCAATAATTTTTTATAAGTACCCGATGTATTTGAAATAAAAAGTTTTGTGCCGCGATGATTGGGATAATATGAGGGTTCTAAGTATGCTATCATTTTCCCACCTGGAGAAAACTTAACTGAATTAGAAGAGACAGGTAGAGTGGTAATCTGAACTAGTCCGGAGCCATCAGAATTGACTACATACAAGTTCATATCCGCGTTTCCAGTTATAAAATATAACTTTTCAGCATCTGGTGAAAGATTACAATAAGCGATCGGATAACTTCCCAAGGGAATTTTAGTCATAAAGCTTCCGTTATAATTTGCTATATAAATATCATAGAAACTAAAGCCGCCTTTTGTTAATAGGATCTTATTCCGGTAAGAATATGGGCAGACCCCCATTGAATCATTAAATAACTTAAGCTCTGTCCCGTCACTTTTAATAGTATAGGTTGAAACAAGATTATTCTGAAAATCTTTTTTCACAAGATATATATCAAAGTCCGGAGGAGTATTTGCATTATTATTAACATTATCATCACCGCATGAATGGAATGAAAAAAGGCAGAGTATAAGCAGGGATAAAGATAAAAGGTATTTCATAATTTAGTTATTTAGGTTACCCCAAATTAATAAATTTTTATTGATAAAACGAGATATTATATTAAGCTATGTCGCCAACTGAACAGAAAATAATCATTCTAATAGCAATTCTGATTTTCGTCATTATCCTCATACGGGTAATGTTTTGAGGATTTCTGTTTATTAATTCCGTGTTAAATAAACATTAACACTTCTAACTCTTCCAACTAATTAAATTAGATAATATTTAAAATATTAACTATATTTGTAGAGTTTTGATATTAAGTTAATTTCCGAACAGTCATACTATACGAATATGCCGGTAATCTGTATTAAAACACTGCCGCTGAACCGGCCTCTAAAAATTAACGAAGTTTTGAGGAAATTGAATCTTCAGGTATCAAATGATACCGGTATTGAAGCGAACCAGATATGGTCTTATTGGCAGTTTATAGAGCGCCACTTATACGCTATTGGAGATACAACTGCAGCAGCTATTCAGCCGCAAAGCCACTCACCTATTGTAGAAATTACCGGGTTCGAAGGAAAGTCACCTGAAATAATCGAATCACTTATGCGCTCAACAGCCGGCGTTTTATCACAGGTATTGGAAATTGATATCACAAATATCTTTATCACATATAACGAGGTCAGATCAGGAAGAGTGTTTGATGGCGGTGAAGTTGTTAGGCAGAAATAACCACTGTTTTTCAGAACATGCATCAAGGCAAAAAAAGCATTAATAAAAGCAAAATACTTTTTTATACAGTTTATACTAAGCAATATTTCTTATAATAAACATAATAATTCTGCATTCAGAAGGCATCAGTGTTCCGGTTATATTATCATTGTTCTTTGCCGTAAACCGGAGTATTTCATTGCCTCCCCGGGAACATTCACACCATTTTTTAATCAACATACAATAAATGAAAAGCATCAGATCATCTAAAAAGACATTTGTACTTGATACTAATGTTATACTGCACGACTCCACCTGCATAAACCAGTTCAAAGAGCATGATATTGTCATTCCTATTACTGTGATTGAAGAACTTGACCATTTTAAACGCGGCAGCCAGGTTATTAACCTGAATGCCCGTGAGTTTGCGCGGACTCTTGATAACCTAACAGGTTCAGCCCTATTCAATGGCGGTGTGCCGCTTGGTAAAGGAAGAGGAAAAGTATCAATTGCTTTAAGCCGCGGGTTGAATGATGAGATAAAGGAAATTTTCAAAGAAGATACCCCTGACCACAGAATACTCAGTGCTGCGCTTGATATAAAAAAGAAAAAGAACAATGATTCAGTTGTGCTCATCAGCAAAGATGTAAATCTGCGAATGAAAGCCAAAGCCGTTGGCGTACAGGCTGAAGATTATACTACCGATAAAATTACAAATGTTGAAGAATTGTATAGCGGCAAGGAAACTATAGAAAATTTTAATCACGATATAATTGAAAAACTCTACCAGCCGCCGTTTGAAGTTCCGATAAAAACTACTTTAAAAAAATCAAAGACTGAGCAGGTTCCAAATAAGTACCTGGTGTTAAGGAATGAAAGCCACTCAGTACTTGCTGCAATTGACCATAAGAATCAGATACTCCGCAAGGTTGATAAAAATCCTGTGTACGGAATAAAACCCCGCAATGCTGAACAAACCTTCGCAATTGACGCGCTCACAAATCTAAACCTGCCGCTTGTTACATTAACCGGAAAAGCAGGAACTGGCAAGACACTGCTTGCGCTTGCAAGCGCCCTGAATGTTAAAAAGAATTACAGGCAGATATATATCGCAAGACCCGTGGTCCCATTAAGCAATAAAGATATTGGCTACCTGCCGGGTGATGTGGAATCAAAGTTAGCGCCATACATGCAGCCGCTTTGGGATAACTTAAAGGTCATACAGGACCAGTATTCCGAAACCGAAAAACAGCATCAGCAGATAACGCAAATGGTTAAAGACCAGAAGCTTGTAATTGAGCCGTTGAGCTACATCAGGGGCAGGAGCCTGCAGAGGATATTTTTTATTGTTGATGAAGCGCAGAATCTGACGCCCCACGAAGTAAAAACCATCATTACTAGAGTCGGCGAAGGCGCTAAGATCGTATTCACAGGTGATGTTTACCAGATAGATCATCCGTACCTTGATTCACAATCAAATGGTTTAACTTACCTGATCGAGCATTTCAAAGGACAAGATCTGTATGCCCATGTAAATCTGGTTAAGGGTGAGCGTTCTGAGCTTGCCGAGCTTGCAAGTAATTTGCTGTAGGATTTTGGATCACCGACACTACAATCAAACCTTCCAGGTCTTTAAGACCTGGAAGGTTTTTTAATTACAAAAACAAGCTTAGTTCAAGTTTGGATGTAATCTGAAATTCTTCGCACTTTGCTCCCCTCTCCTCTCAGGAGAGGGGCTGGGGGTGAGGTGTACATGAATAAATTTCAGTCCCAAACCGGAGTATGGGACAGGGGAGTGAACTTTCATCTGATATCTATCGCACTTTGCTCCCCTCTCCTCTCAGGAGAGGGGCTGGGGGTGAGGTGTACATGTACAACTTTCAGTCCCAAACTGGAGTTTGAGACTAAACGAAAAACATGCCCCTCCCCTTCGGGGAGGGGATGGGGTGGGGTCTTATTACCAATTTGGACTTTGGGATTTGCTCTCACTTTCAGTCCCAATCCGGAGTTTGGGACAGAGGAGTGAACTTTCATCTGATATCTTTCGCAATTTGCTCCCCTCTCCTCTCAGGAGAGGGGCTGGGGGTGAGGTGTACATGTACAACTTTCAGTCCCAAACCGGAGTATGCAACCAAGGGGTAATAAAAAGCCCACGACTTTAGTCGTGGGTAAAAACACTTTTTAACCAACTTAAACCGTTTTAGCGGTTTATAACATTCAATCCTACTTCAGCTTCTCCAGATTCTGCTTTGCCAGCTCATTTCCGGGATCAATTTCCAGCGCTTTGCGGTAACTATCCTTCGCTTTCGGGATATCATTCATCCTCTCATAACACGTACCAATATTATTATACGCTGAAGAAAATTTCACGTCCATTTTTGCCGCAACCAAAAAATTATCAATCGCCTCTTTATACTTTTCCTGATCCATATAACACATACCAATATTATTGTAATACCCCGCTGATTTATCAGGCATTAACTTAATTAACTGATTCAGCTCATCAATAGCTTTATCATAATTCTTAGCCTGGTAATTCTTGTAAGAAGATTCCTCAAGTATCCTCACCTTCTCCATCTTTTCATCTTTTATTACCGGAGGCATTTTCTGCATTTGTCCCAAACTGTCCGG
>JBHEKV010000040.1:0-11589 GCA_041859235.1 Ignavibacteria bacterium
GGCAAAAAGCCCTGGGAAGTGCAGTTGATTGATACAATGGACATGTGGAAATTTGGCGATTACAAGAGTTATACTTCGCTTAACCTGCTTGCGGCAGTGTTTGGAATCGAATCACCTAAGGATGATATAGATGGCAGCCAGGTTTGGAGTACATACTGGATAGATAAGGACCTTGAGCGAATCAAGAATTACTGCATGAAGGATGTTGTAACCGATGCGCAGCTTTTGCTTAAGTTCAAAGGAATGGATTTGCTAAAGCCCGAAAATATTAGTTTTACAAATTAAATTCTACTAACATGGATTACAAACAGAGAATTGAAAGCAATTACGAAGTTATGCTTGGCAAGCCCGTAATTAAAGGCACAAGAATAACTGTGGAAATAATTCTTAAAAAGCTGGCCGGGGGTTTTTCAGTTGAGGAAATTCTGAGCGCTTATGACCATTTAAAAAAAGAAGATATTTATGCGGCCATAGAATATGCAGCGTGCGTAATTGCGGATGAAGAAACAATTGAGCCGGTAAAGTGATTATTGCAGATGAAAATATTGATTTCAAACTTATCAGAAAGCTTCGTCTGCTGGATTATGATGTATTATCAATAAAAGAATCTCATAAAGGGATGAGTGATCTGGAAATAATAAATATTGCCAGGAACTACAAAGGAATAATAATTACCGAAGACAGCGATTTTGGAGAATGGGTATTTGCTCATAATTTAAGAGGATATTCCGTAATATATTTGAGATATCACAATGTTGCTGAATATAACGAAATTGAAACACAGTTAATTAATGTAGTAAAAAATACCATTAACACAGAAAAAGAAAAGTTTATTACGATAACAAAAAATAAAATCAGAACCAGAATAATATAGGAGTTTAATTAATGTTTGATTTAGATCTAATTAAAAAAGTTTACGCAGGTTTTAAAGGAAAAGTTGATGCCGCAAAAAAAGTTTTGGGCAGGCCGATGACCTATGCCGAAAAAATTCTTTACGCTCATTTGTGGAATGAAACCGTAACGCCATATACAGGCGGCAAGGATTTTGTTGAGTTCGCGCCGGATAGGGTCGCGATGCAGGACGCAACCGCGCAGATGGCGCTGCTGCAATTCATGTCAGCGGGAATACCAAAGGTCGCTGTGCCTTCAACCGTACACTGCGATCATTTGATACAGGCTGAAGTTGGCTCTGCCAAAGATCTGCTGAATGCGGAAAACGAGAATAAGGAAGTATATGATTTCCTCGCAAGTGTATCAAACAAATACGGCATCGGTTTCTGGAAGCCGGGCGCGGGAATTATTCACCAGGTTGTGCTTGAAAATTACGCTTTCCCCGGCGGTATGATGATAGGCACAGATTCACATACACCAAATGCAGGCGGACTTGGAATGATTGCTATAGGCGTTGGCGGCGCAGACGCGGTTGATGTTATGGCTGGTATGCCGTGGGAGTTAAAATTCCCGAAATTGATTGGCGTAAAACTTACCGGCAAATTAAGCGGGTGGACTTCACCAAAAGATGTTATACTTAAAGTTGCCGGAATACTTACAGTAAAAGGCGGCACGGGCGCAATTGTAGAATACTTCGGCGAAGGCGCTGATAATATTTCATGCACAGGCAAAGGTACTATCTGCAATATGGGCGCTGAAATAGGCGCGACAACATCACTGTTTGCATATGATAAAAAAATGTATGAGTACCTTGCGGCAACAGAACGCGAAGAAGTTGGCAAGCTTGCCAACGAAATAGGGGATTACCTTAGACCCGATGAAGGCAGCGAAAAATATTATGACCAGGTAATTGAAATAAATTTAAGTGAGCTGGAGCCCCACATAAACGGTCCGTTTACACCGGATCTTGCATGGCCTATTTCAGCATTCAAACAGGCTGTTAAAGAAAAGGAATACCCCGAGGAGCTTAAAGTAGCGCTCATTGGAAGCTGTACAAATTCATCATACGAAGATATGGAGCGCTCTGCATCTGTTGCCAAACAGGCATTGGAAATGGGGCTGAAGGTTAAATCAGAATTTACCATAACCCCGGGCTCAGAGCAGATCCGCGCAACAATTGAGCGTGACGGACAGCTGGAGATATTTGAAAAGGTTGGCGGACTGGTTTTAGCTAACGCATGCGGTCCGTGTATTGGCCAGTGGAAACGCCACGATGTTAAGGAAGGTGAAAAGAACTCCATAATAACTTCATACAACAGGAATTTTTCGAAGCGTAATGACGGGAATCCCGCAACAAACGCTTTTGTTGCTTCCCCCGAAATTGTTACAGCACTTGCGTTTGCGGGTAAGCTTACATTTAATCCGTTGACCGATACATTGAAGAACAGCAAGGGCGAAGATATTAAACTTGCAGAGCCCAGGGGCGATGAGCTTCCGAAAAAGGGATATTTGAAAGGAGTGAACGGCTACGTAGCTCCCGCAGCCGATGGCACCGGAGTGAATGTAGAAATTGATCCCAACAGTAAACGTTTGCAGAGATTATTTCCGTTTGTTCACCCTGATTTTGAAAAGGACTACAAAAACATGTACCTTCTGCTTAAAGCAAAGGGAAAATGTACCACAGATCATATTTCAATGGCTGGTCCGTGGCTCAGGTTCAGAGGGCACCTGGATAACATTTCAAACAACATGTTCATTGGGGCTATTAACTGGTTCAACGATAAGACTAATCATGTAAAAAATCTGTTGACCGGTAACTATGATGAGGTGCCAAATGTCGCAAGGCATTATAAAGCTAATTTTATCCCCTGGGTTGTTGTTGGCGAAGAAAATTACGGAGAGGGTTCATCCCGTGAGCATGCGGCTATGGAGCCGCGCCATCTGGGCGGTAAGGCTATCATTGTAAAATCATTTGCCAGGATACATGAAACAAACTTAAAGAAACAGGGTATGCTGCCGCTTACATTTGCCGATCCGGCGGATTATGATAAAGTTCGCGAAGATGACAGAATAGACCTTGATGTAAAAGATATCGCGCCCGGCAGCCAGGTTACAATGACACTGAAGCACTCCGATGGTACAACCGAGACGGTTCTGTTGAACCACACCATGAACAAACAGCAGATAGACTGGTTCAAAGTGGGCAGCGCGCTTAATTTAATGGCGAAGAAATGAAAACCTCACCCTCCGTCTCCCTCTCCTAAAAGGAGAGGGAGCGCCATAGTTCAGAATTATTGTATCCCTCTCCTTACAGGAGAGGGGTAAGGGGTGAGGTTTACGCAAGTATAAAAAACTCACTTTCAAATTTTAATAACGTTCAATTCTATAAATATTGATGAACAATAAAGTAATAATAGCAATAGCGGTAGTAGCAGTTTTGGTTTTTGTGTATATTTTTTTCATAAACGGCCCGAAATCAACAGCCGAGGATGTTACCCCTGAAAGATTCAGTGAGCTTGCCAAAGAGCCTGATGCAGTGATTCTTGATGTACGCAGCGCGTTTGAGTTCGGCGGCGATAAAATTCAGGGGGCGCAGAATATGAGTTATACTTCCAGCGGATTTAAGGCATACCTTGAAAAGCTTGATAAAAAGAAACCATATTTGGTATACTGCGCAACAGGCTCAAGAAGCGTTGGCGCGGTTAAGCAGATGAAAAGCATGGGATTTGAGCAGGTGTATAATCTAAAAGGCGGCATTGAGCACTGGAAATCAGAAAAGATGCCGGTGGTTAGATAGATTATTTGCGGGTTGCAGAATTACAGAGAATTTTCTAAAAGAGTTGTATCTATTTATAGTATTATTTAACTTGTAATATTGGATAATAATAAAATTACATACTGGTCAGAGCTTTCGGATTATGATCTTGAAACAGCAGAAGTTATGCTTGAGGGAAGCAGATATCTTTATGTGGGCTTTATGTGCCATCAATCAATTGAAAAAATATTGAAGGCATATTTCGTATATAAAAAGAATGGGGTACCGCCATTTACTCATAACTTAACAAAGCTTGGAGAACTATCGGGCTTAAACGATATCATGTCTGATAACTTTAAAGACTTCTTATTTTCTTTGCAGCCATTAAATATCGAAGCAAGGTACCCATCATACAAAAAGCAAGTTTTAAAATCCTTAAACAAGAATAATACATCTGAAATATTAGCTAAAACAAAGGAATTTCAAACATGGGTAAAACAGATGTTGACGATTCTCTGAAAAAGTATTCAATTGAATTAAAGAAGATCATTCCGTTTAAAAAATTGATCTTATATGGTTCATTTGCAAAAGGCACAGCCACTGATGACAGCGATATTGATTTAGCCGTCATTGTAGAAAAATTCCCAGGGGATTTTTTGTCAATTACACCAAAATTATGGAAACTGGCGTCACAAATTGATAGCCGTATTGAACCTATTATCCTTGAAGAAGGAAAAGATGATAGCGGTTTTATAGAGAGTATTTCTAAATACGGAGTATTTATTAATTAATTTTTTTAACCATTTCTCTTTAGATTTTAAATAATGCAGAATTTTCCATCGTTGCAGGAGCAGCAGTATGTTAAGACCAGGCGGAGGATTCACTCCATTGCGAAGCTTGTTTGCAGGCTGCGCGAAGTGCTGGTACAGCCCATTGCCAAAAATGATAATATCTGGTTGAGCATAGTAAATAAAGGATTCTGCACGCCCCCTATGAACGCTTTAAATGAACTGGAAATCGGCTTTAACGCCGAAATACTTGCCCTTGAAATTGCGGATAACAAAAACCGCTATGCATCTGTTGCGGTTACTGGAAAAACTTTAAGTGAACTTTGCACTGAAGTGCTTGAAGTATTAAAGTTAGAATTCAACATTACGGCAAACGTAACAGCGGGGGAGTTTGACAGCGAGCGTAAGATTGAAATTGATCCCGAAGCGGCGCAGGAGTTTCTTCTGCAATTCGTAAATTTTTCAGAATTACTAAATTCTTTCCATAAAGGTATACCATTCAATGATGGTATTAAATCACAAATTTGCCTCTGGCCGCATCACTTTGATAATGCCTTCAAGTGGTTCAGCGGGCGGAAGATCGATGAAACTGATGAATTCATGGGAATAGGGGTTTCGAACGGCGATGATATGTATGAGCTGCCTTACGTGTATATTACGCTATATCCAGAACTGCGGAAAATGAATACACTCGAGCTTCCCGAAGGCGCGCATTTGCATGACTCAGGCTGGCAGGGTTTGCTGCTTACTTACGAAGCTATCACGGAAAAGAAGACTGCTGAAGAACAGGAAGCGCTGGTGAAGAATTTTTTTGATGTTGGATTTAAGGGTATTAAACGGGGATTTACCAAGAGGTAGCTAATACCCAACCTTAATTTTTACCAGCGTTTTAAGATCTTCTAAAACAGTTTTACTTTTTACTTCAAGCCTCATACCTCTGCCTTCGGCATAAGGTTTAGCTGCTTTCAGCTCATTTTTGATTTCGGTTGATATATCACATGACATAACCTCTTCGTATGCTTTGCCTCCAAAAATAAATGCACATTTAAAAAATCTGTTACGCGGCAGCAGGTAGATGATCACTCGTTTTTTATCACTGATGCGGTAGCTCCAGCCATATTTCGCACCGGAAAAATGCCAATCGCCTTTAGCCGCAGGTTCAGATTTTAATGTGAACTCCTCGAGAGTTTTCCAGTAAGGAAATGTTTTGCTCAATGCCGTTTTCAGTTCAGCTTCGCCGGGCTTTTTGCCCTTATCCATAAATATACTTTGCATACATTAACCGAATTTTAATCTATGAATTTTGAACGCAAACAATTAATTTAGCGCTTCTGGTGTAAAAATAATTACAAATTAGTTAAATGAATATCCACTTCTGCCAAAAAAACAAGGCAGAGCGCATAAATCAAAAACATGGCAAAAAAAGAGATAAAAATATTCTGCTGGAACGTAAACGGAATAAGGGCAATATGGAAAAAGGATTTCCCGAAGTGGTTCAAAAAAACCTCGCCTGATATTTTATGCCTGCAGGAAACCAAGGCACAGGCTGAGCAGCTTGATGATGAAGTAAAAAAATATTGCGGATGCTGGAGTGAATTTTTTTCAGCTGAAAAAAAAGGATATTCTGGTGTGGCAACGTATTCCAAAATTCCCCCAATTGAATTTAAAAAAGGACTCGGCAATCCTTATTACGATAACGAAGGCCGCGTACTGCAAACTGATTTCAAGGATTTTACTTTATATAACGTTTACTTTCCAAATGGCGGCAGGGGACCTGAGCGGGTAAAATATAAACTTGATTTCTATAATGAGTTATTTTTTAATGTTGAAAAAAAACGGAAGAAGCAGAAGAACATAATCATCTGCGGTGATTATAATACTGCACACAAAGAAATCGATCTTGCCCGCCCGAAAGAAAATTCGAAGAACACCGGCTTCCTGCCGGAAGAACGCGCCTGGATAGATACCATCATAAATATGGGATATATAGATATATTCAGAGAGTACAATCAGAAGCCCGAGCAGTATACATATTGGGATCAGATAACCCGTTCTCGCGAGCGCAATGTTGGCTGGAGGATCGATTATTTTATGATAACAAAAGAAATGCGCTCATTGGTAACAGATGCTAAAATTCACCCCAAGGTTATGGGAAGTGACCACTGTCCCATAGAGCTTGATCTGAAAATATAAGCCAAAACCAACCATTCCCAATCTTCTAGTACCTTTACGTTAGGCTCAATTTAATGTAAACACAATAGTTTAGAAATTTTTTTTCTGTTCCTACCATAATTACGGTATAGTGCTCACTAACTCTATTCCCTATTTTTGAAGCGGGGAATAATTAACGATATAAGCTATACAAAATGAATCATTATACCGAAATATTTGAGGGAAGAAACAAGGAGTCTTTAAGATGAAAACCTTTATATTATTAATTCTGATAACAATTTTTGCTTTTGATACCGGCGCGCAGGTTGGCTGCGATCCCTCATTGAACTCAAATATTCCGCCATCGCCCTACGTTGATGGTTATTTAACTTTTGACGGTAAGGGTGATTTCCTTCGCTCTGATGATCTTAACCAGCTCGAATTTCCCTCGGGAACAACGGATAGTTTTGCTATACAAACAAACATGAAGATAGCCCGGCCTTACAAAGCAATGTACATCTTCGGCAAATACCGCTCAGCCGGATGGATGGTTGGATATAATACAAATGAATCAGGGTATTTGAGTATATATATTAACAACTCATGGAAGAGAATCCATCAGCTTGGTGCCGATACAAGCTGGCACCAGTATGAAATAAAGTATAGCAAAGCATCACAAACCCTCAAAACATTTGTTGACGGAATGCTGACTAATACATATGACAATTTTACTTACAGCGCAATGGAAGATAACTGCGCCTTTTCTGTGGGTAATGTCGGATTCTTCGCGCAGTACGGGCCGCAGACGGTAAACCTTTCTTCATTGTGGTTCAGCGGTTCGATAGCTGAAATAATGATCCACCTAAATGAAGGGTGCATTTTAAACTACGGGTTCAACGAAGGCGGCGGACAGGTCGCAAGAGACTCGCTGACATATTTTTATTCAGACAGATCATACCCCGGAAGCTCAACGTGCGGAATTTCACATATGATGCTTGGGTACATGCCTTCAGTGGATACATGTGACCCTGAGTGGAGCGCGTTTGATAATCCGCTGCCCTCAAGGTTCGCGCCGCTTGGCACCGGTACGCAGTTCTGGTACAGCAATGCGGGAATGGAATTTTACGCGGAACATTTTTCAACCGCAATGACAACTCACAACGGAAAGTTGATAAACGGAGGTTACTTCAATCTTGCCGGCGGCAATTCTGCAAACTGTATAGCAAGCTGGGATGGCAGCACATGGTCACCGCTTGGCAGCGGGCTGAACCATGAACCGCTCGGGCTGCTTTCTTTTGACGGTGAGCTTTACGCTGCGGGATATTTTGATACAGCAGGCGGCGTTCCTGTGAACCATATAGCAAAATGGAACGGCACTCAATGGCTGGCGGTTGGAGAGGGATTTAATAATGTTGTTAACACTCTGTATGAATTCAACGGCGAGTTGATTGCCGGGGGATGGTTTACATCATCAGGCAATGATATCATTTCAGCTGTTGCAAGATGGGACGGTACCAAATGGACAGCTATGAGCACGGGCATGAACGGAACCGTGTATGCTTTCTGTAATTACCGGGGCGAGCTTTATGCAGCCGGATGTTTTAATTCTGCCAGCGGATTGCCCGCGGGCGGTATTGCCAAATGGGACGGATTTAAATGGAATCCGGTTGGCACAGGAGTTGCCGGCGGAGATAAGACAATATACACACTTGCGGTTTATAACGATGAGCTCTACGCAGGCGGTTCTTACATAAAAATGGGTGAAGATTTTTGTTATAACATTGCCAAATATAACGGTGTTTCATGGCGCCCCATTGGCGCAGGAGCTGACGGAGCTTTCTGCAACACATCAAGAGGTTACATAAGCTCAATGAAGGTTTGCAATAATGAGTTATACGCCGCAGGACACTTCAGCAAGATAAACGGAGTAATTGCAAATAAACTTGCCAGGTTCAATGGCGCTAACTGGTGCAGCGTTGAGTACGGCGTTGACCTGAGGCCAAGGGCACTTGAGGTCTTTGATAATGACCTTATCATAAACGGTGATTTTTACAGCGCCTCGGGGGTTGAAAGCAATAATATTGTAAGATATTCACCAATTAAAAATCTTACAGGTATTGAAAACAATAATATACCCCTTGGCTTTAAGCTGGAACAGAATTACCCTAACCCGTTTAACCCCAAAACAAAAATAGGATTTCAGACGGCAAAAACGGGGTTTGTATCACTTAAGATATTTGATATTACCGGCAAACAGGTTGCAGTGCTTGCGGATAAGGATATGCAGGCAGGAGTTTACAATTTTGATTTCGACGGGCAGTCACTTGGCAGCGGATTATATATTTACAGGCTCGAAGTATCAGGCGATGACGGAGTAAAATATACCGAAAGTAAAAAAATGATTTTAATTAAATAAGTTTTCCACCTATAAAGTACCACAGTTTTTAGTACCTCAGTTTTTTCTTCATGTTGTTGTTCTTCTCCATTCCCCCGACCGTCCGGCACTTGCCGGACGGTCTTATTTTTAGCGTTTTACACTTATCGGATGAACAAACAAGCCTTTAGCCCCGAAGGGGCGAAATAGAAGAGCGATGGGCAAAGCCCATCGGAAAGAAAGAAACAATCTATCATAAGCCCTGAAAGGGCGTAATATCTTAATTTTTTTCCTATTTGTAATTAGAAATCTAACTTCATTAAATTTAGAAATTTCCTTTAAATAGAAATCACTTTAATAGAAATATGTCAGCATCTTTAATACTGTCTTTGAAATTTCTTAAAATGAGACTGCCAATAATTACTTGTTTGATCTTGATATTAGATTCAAAATTTTGTGGAAATCCCGACTCATAATCAAAGTAAACCGTTAACGTATCATTTAAGAATTTATAGTAAAAGGGTGAGTCTCCTTTAAACACAAAATCATTGGTTGTATCAGGGCTTATATTGATATCATCTTTTTTCGATATGACAACTATGCGGGAATTTCCCAATAAACCCCAAGAAATACTTTTTAGATATATTTTTTCATTAAAATTTGTTGATTGAATTTCCTGAACTGTTGCAACCGGCCCCAAATCGGGAATTTTAGAATATAGGTATACAAAAAACACAATGACTAAAATCCCTAAAAAGCCAATAGTATAGAAAATAGTTTTCATTTATATTTTACTTTCATAGATTGTCTTATGACCAACAACTTCGCTTTAACCAAGCATTTCATTAACAATTGAGACGCCCCAACGGGGCGTCTGTACAGGAAAAATATATATTCATCCGATGAACTGCGGGTGCAATCAAGCTTATAGTCATCGGATGAGCGCATCCACTATCTTCAAATACCGGTCCCTCATTATTTCCCAGCTTAGCTTATCGTAATCTGCGCGCGCGCTGGCGGTTTTGCTTTTCACCAGTCCTTTATTGTAGAACACTTCTTTTATTCTTTCGGCGAGCTCATCTACATTACCTGAATCAAAGTAGAACAGCGAGTCCTCGCTGTAATAACGCAGGTATGTATTCAGCCTGGTTGCAATTACAGGGATCCTGAGGTAAATGGTTTCTATTAGTTTAATTGTATAGAAAAGATCACTGTATATATTCTTAATTGGCGGCAAAATAAGCACACCGGTTTTCAGGACTTCCCTTCTCATATCAGCAGGCTGAAGGTAGCCCATATACTGCACCTTATCAGTCACTCCCCGGGCTTTTGCAGCGGCCTGTATTTCACCCAGCGCTGGGCCATCGCCATAAAGCCGGAAAACAATTTTGCTGAAATCATTTTCGGGAAGCTCCTTCTTAAGTTTAGCAAGAGCTTCAACTATCATAGTTAAGTTCAGCAGTTTTACAATTGTACCGTTATAAATAATTACAAATTCATTTTCAGTAGGTGCGGCCTGGTGCGGGAATTCGCGCGGGTCAACTGAATTCATAACAACAGATATTTTTTCCTCACTCAGTTTATTGCGCTTGATAAAAATATCCTTTGCGTTATCGTGTATAGTTATTACTCTATCGGCAAGCTTAATGGAGTATTTTTCAGCGAATTTCAGCAGTTTAACTTTTAATGAATCATACGCCGCGCCTGTTCGCGCCATATACAGCTCGGGGAAAATCTCATGCAGATCAAGTATCAGCTTCGCGCCGAATATTTTATTCCACAGCGCGGCAAAGATCAGGAAATCCGGCAGTGTGTGAACATGCACTACCTTAAATCTGTAACGAAGCTGCAGGTATAAAAGCATAAAGGATGCCATCCAGGCAAAGAGCAGGTATTCAATGAGCGTTAATAAAAAGCTGCCGCGTTTTTTTGAAACAGGCAAGCGGTAGATCAGGTTTCCGTTTATGTTTTCAAAATAGGAGTCATTCTTTTTCTTGCTGCAAACTACAATGCATTTATCATCTTTTTCATTCAGCGCGTTCACGTACCTTCTCACCCTGGGGTCGCGGGGATACTCTTCATACAGCAGGTGACAGACAGGAAATCCGGATTTACTCATTTTTACTCAAAAACGCAGGTTAATTTATCAGCAGTTTACAGTTATAAATAGCGGATTTTTAACAATTTTTATAGGATTTAATATAAATAAAAAAATATTTATTATTAATTGCAAAATTACGCAAAAACATAAATTTTAAAATAGAATATCGGGTTTGGATAAAATTTCCGTAGTCATTCCGGTTTATTATAACGCAGATGTCCTGAAGGAAACCCACGCCACGCTTAGCAGCGTACTGGTTGAGAATTCCGCGAAATTTGATTATGAGATCATCTTTGTTGATGACGGCTCCAAGGATGATTCATACCGCGTTATGCAGGAAATTGCGGCCGCCGACCCAAAGGCTAAGCTCGTAAAGCTTTCAAAAAATCACGGGGCGTATGTTGCGATACTTTCGGGAATGAATTTTGCATCAGGCGATGCAGTGGTATTTCTTGCGGCGGACCTGCAGGACCCGCCCGAGCTTATCCCGCAGATGTATGATGAGTGGGTTCTTGGCAATAAACGCGAT
>JBHEKV010000117.1:0-9583 GCA_041859235.1 Ignavibacteria bacterium
GACGCCATTTCAATATCCTTAATTTTATTATGACCCGCCCATACATCAATTACCGCGGTAGTGCCCGGGGTTTTGCCGGCGCTTGGAGGATGGTGCACAAATCCGCCCGAAACCGATTCACACGTAACATAAGCGTAATGACCGTCAGCGGTGAAATCAATTTTGTGCGGCTGTGCCCCAACATTGGATATTGTCTTAACAACAGTGTTTGTTGTAAGATCAATTACTGAAACTGAATTGGAATTGCGGTTGGGCACATAACACCACCTGCCATCAGGAGATATCTCATGCGCAAGCGGATTAAGCCCGACAGGTATTGTTAAAATAAACGCTCTGTTCACTATATCAAACACGCGCACGTCATTTGATTTAAGGCATGTTATATACGCGTATTTATCATCAGGGGTAATTGATACCTGGTAGGGAATAAAATTATTCGTTCCGTTGCCGTTGGGCGGCACCGATGGATCAACAGGGTAGATATCAATTATCTGCCCGGTTGATGCCTGTATTAGATATAAAAACTCGCTGCCTTCAGTTGCCATAATAATGTATTCCTGGTTATGCGTAAGCCTTAAGCCGTGGGGCTTGGTCATGCGGAATTCATCTATCACACGTGTAATTGTCATTGACTGTGTATCGAACTCCTTCATTTCTTTCTGCGCAAGTGTGGCGTCAAAATTGGTGTACCAGCCTTTTGTTCCGTCATTGGATAAAATAATATGCGCGGGTGAATTTCCTGCGAACATTCTGCCAACTTTCTCGTAGGTCATAGCGTCGTATTTTTCAATGTAACCCTCGGCAATAAGGCTGACGTAAAAATACCTGCCCTGGTTATCAACCGTGATAACATGCGGCGCGTCTAGCGGCTGCGTGGCATTATCCCTGCCGCCAACATCTATCAATCTGACTAAATGATTATTATCAAGATTCACTACTGCAACATAATCACTTGCCTGGTTGGTTATGAAAGCTTTGTTAGTTATGTTCTGAAACGCTACCTGCCCGTTATCATTTTTTGCGCCCTGATTTATCCAGTCAACTATTTTCATAAGCTGGTTAGAAGCCAAAGGCATTCCGTTGGAATAAGGCATTAACGCCTGCGGCATCAGTGGTTCAGAAAAAGGTGATATGTTTGTATCAACACGGTTAATATGCAATGTCATATGGCTCCAGCGGGCGTTGTAGGGGATAATTTCAGCGCCAAATGTTGAGCCGGTAAGCATCATTGTTTCCCAGCTTGTAAGATCAAGTCCTGCCTGCCTGTTAGTTGAATTATGACACCCCGGGAAGCTGCAGTTCTGCGCTAAAATAGGCTGAATATCGCGCGTAAAGCTTACAGGCTCGCCAACAGCAGTCGGACTGCCGGAATCACATCCCATAAAATTAATTGAATTTAAGGCTAAAACTCCGCAAACAGCCGATAAAATGAAGATTATTTTTGTTTTCAAACTCTGTTATTTACTTTTTTTGAAATATAAGCGCTAAATGTATTTAATATTAATAATATATACAATGAACATATTTTGCGTGTTACTAACTGTAAACGGCTAAAATTACATATTAATTTCAATTGGTTATAAATATACAATCCGTCCCAATTCGCCATGGCGAATTTCCCCGCTGTTGGTGTTGTAAGACTTACTCTGTGAAAGCAGAGGAAGTTCACCAACAGCCTACAATGATAATCTGCGGTTCCCGGTTCAAAGTGCACAATGCGGTTTGAATTCCGTGTTGTCCCAAAATTCGCGATTTCCTTGCGCCGGATCGCGGGATTCCCGCTCATTGGTTCGAAGCATTTGTTATACCATGCTGTTATTGCGCAGCAATATTGAGCTGTACGAATACAGCACAGCTGAACGATTAGAATTTCCGGAAATTCAGAAAATAAAAATGGACGATTGACCGATTAGAATGGGCAATACGTACTGAATTTGGCGTTTTTCCAGCCGTTGGGGATAAATACACCGAATGTCTGGAAGATTAGAATACCTTAATTCCATGCGGTTTATTTGGCTTATTGATTATCATTACCCCTCGCAGGTCAAAGGCATGCCATTGACCTACAGTATTAAAATTTCGTTCTTGCATTTTGATATTTCATGATAAAAGGGAAAAGTCTGTTATATGCAATATGCATACATTGGTAATATAATATATGGCAAAGGCAAATGCAAGTAAAAAATTTAATAAAGATTGTTTCTTAAGAGGACACAGAGCGGTTTTTGGGCGAAAATTAAATAAATCCTTTTTATTCTTTTACGAAGAAACTGTATTTATAAACAAATATATAAGTTATAAAATAAGTAATATTATAACGTTATACTCAAACTTTATCCTTGACATTTCGAAAATTAATTATTCTATTGTAAGCGTACTAATAAAATAGTTATTTACGACTACCCATAACCACCTTTGCGTTGGTGATTAAGAAAAAAATTACATAAAATAAAACGAAACAGAATTGAGAAAATTTACCTACATAATTTTTTGCATTACAGTTCTTGCATTGCAGTTATACGCCCAGCAGCCAACACAGGAATGGGTACAGCGGTTTACAAATGGAAGTTATGCTTCCGGGCAATCTGTTCAATTGGATTCTGTGGGTAATGCCTACGTACTTGTTAATACATCCATTGCAGACTCAACACAAGGAGATTATTGTGTGTTGAAATACACCAGCGGCGGAACTTTACTGTGGACATCATATTACAACAGTCCCGGTAATCTTACTGATGATCCGAATGCATTTGTTGTATCCGGCAGTGGAGATATTTTTGTTACAGGGCAGACACGTATTAATTTCAATAGTTATATTACAACTGTAAAATTTAACTCTTCAGGAGTGCTGCAATGGGCAAAGACTTTTGACAGCGGATTTCTCTCGAGCGATGCGGTTGATATTGCGCTTGATAGTGAAGGGAATATTGCGATCTGCGGAGGAACAAAAGTTACCAGTTCACTATCCGTTGGTTTTGTAATTAAATATAATTCGGCAGGAGACAGCCTTTGGGCAAAAAGGTATAACCCTGCTCAAAAGCATAACTTTTTTGCGAAGCTTGCAATTGATAACCAGGATAACATAGTAGTTACAGGCTATTTCGATTTTGACACCAATGTAGATTACCTGATAGTTAAATATTTACCTGATGGAAATATGGCATGGAATGTGACTTATGACAGCCCGCAGAATTATGATGATGGAGCTATGTTTTTGGCAATTGATACGAACAGGAATATTTACACCGTTGGTACAAGTGCTGTTCCTGCAGCCAACGCAAATAATATTTTAGTAAAATTAAACAACACAGGAACGATACAGTGGGCTAAAATTTTTACCGGAATTTTAGGGGGAAACGGAGATTGTGAAATTCCTGGAGGAATTGTAATTTCACCTGAGGGTAATTCAATTTATTATTCAACGGAGTGTGGAAATTCACAGAGTAATGGTGTTATTGTGTTATTGAAATATGATACAATAGGTGATACAATTTGGACTAAACAATTTCCGCAGGGTAATACCGGAGGTATTCCAACAATAGGGCCTAATATAAAACTTGATAAATACAACAATATTTATCTAGCAGGATTTTTAGTCAATTCGCTATCTGGTATGGATTACTTAGTTATTAAATATTTACCAAACGGATTACAGCAATGGGTAGCTACTTATAATGGACCTTTAACAAATTCAATTGATTTAGCACGTGATATTAAGTTTGATGCAAATTCTAACGTTTTTACAACTGGTATTAGCAGCAGGTTTAACGGCAACCCTATATTGTGGGATGCTGTTACAATAAAATACTCTCAACCAATAGGTATCATTAGTGAGTTAGGAGAAATTCCTAATAAGTATTTTCTGTATCAAAACTATCCAAATCCATTCAATTCAACAACTATAATTACTTATTCAGTACCTGTAAAAAGTTTTATAAAATTAAATGTTTACGATATAACAGGCAGATTAATTAAACAATTGGTAAATAATGAACAGAGTTCGGGTTACTATAGTTTAGCAGTAAACCTGGAAGATATTTCATCTGGAATATATTTATATACCTTGTTAAGTAATAATATAATTATTAATACAAAAAAATTAATATTGGTAAAATAATATACATTTAATGTAATTACTGAATTTAACTAAAAATAAAAAATGGATTAGAAAAAATATCTTTACATTAATTTTTTCTGCTTGAGTTTTTACGTTTTATTTTTTGGCATGAATATTGCAGCACAGGATTTTGATGGGGATCTTAACAGCATTAGAGGAAATTGGTTTTTAAGAGACAGGGCATACCCGTATGATACTATACCGGTAAATTCTATGATAGAAGCTTTACAGCAAAAAGAAGAAAATACTGCTAGTTTCCCCAGTTGTTGGTGTAGACACCAACAACAAAATTCAATCTTTATGATCTCACTTAACCAACAGCATTTTCTTCGATTCGATAAATCCTTCCCCGGTCAGAACATAGAAATACACGCCGCTTGCCAGACTGCTGCCATCGAAATCAAAAGCATAAGTGCCTGGGATAAGGAAATCATTTACCATCACTGAGACTTCTCTTCCAAGAATATCATATATCCTGAGCGAAGCATTCATTGCTTTAGGAATATCAAACTTAATTTTAGTAACAGGGTTAAACGGATTTGGATAGTTCTGGTATAAATTATAAGTATGCGGAACTATATAACTTTGCGGTGCAACGCTAATAAGCACACCGCCACCTGTTGTGGTTTTGATAATTTGACCGTACAGGCTAACAGCGTATCCGGTGTTCTCATTTGTAAAATAAATACCATATGAGGCACTATTGTTTATGCAATATGTTGCAAACCAGCTTTCACCCCCGTTAGTAGTTTTATATATAATATTATTATATGCTGAAGCATATCCGGTTATGGCTGATGAAAAATTAATAGAATTTATTGATTGATTAAACTTAATATATGACCATGTTACTCCCTTATCAGTAGATCTGTAAATGTAACCCGGGTAGAATGAACCGTTATATTCTCCATAACCGCAAATAAACCAGTTATTATTTTCAGAAATTTCAATATCCGTTATCCAGTAAACTGAATCAATATAAGTTGTTTGCCAGTTTATACCACCATTGCTTGTTCGTTTAGAGATACCTTTATGCGTATTCCAATTTCTCCCGCCTGTAAAACCTGTATTATTGTCAAAAAATTCAACTTTTCCAAATTCACAGGAATCTTTAAATAAAATATTCCAGTTTAAACCACCATTTGTTGTTTTAATATAATTACCGTATTTAGTAACAGCATAACCTGTATCAGCAGATGGAAAGCTCATCCCGTGTAAGTGGTCAAGTTGACCTGTTTTTAAAATTTCCCAGTTCAATCCGCAATTTGTTGTTTTCGCCAATTTGCCGCCGTCAATTCCTGCATAACCTGTATTATCATTCGGGAACATAATATTTTCAACATTCGAAAAACCTGATTCTACATTCAGATTAGTTACTAACCAGTTATTTCCGGAATTTGTAGTTTTGTAAATTTTGTTGTCACCAACGGTAAAGCCAGTAAGAGAATTTATAAATATTATATCCAGAAGAACATCGCTAAACCCAGTTGTTACTCCCATCCAATTTATGCCTGTATTTGTAGTTCTATAAAGGAAATTTTCATGTAATCCTAAACCTGAATTTAAGTCTTTTAAGAATAATTGATGATGTGTTAAAATATTCTGCCAGTTCTCACCCTGGTTTGTCGTAAGCATAATTTCAAATTGCCCCTGTAAATATCCTGTATTATTATCAAAAAATCTGAATTGCTGTGATTGATTTGCAAGATTGCTCACTGTATCCCAACTCAACCCGCTGTTAGTTGTTTTTAATATTAATTGACGGTATTGGTCAGTTTGAATAAATCCGGTATTTTCATTAATGAAATATATGCTTCTTGTTCTGAATCTGAAATTCGTTGGAATTGTATCCCAAGATAATCCACCGTTTGTAGTTTTATGTATTCTTCCATAATTAAAAAGAGTAGGTTTATAACCAACAACAAATCCAATATTATTTGAAGGGAATTGTACCGAGTACAAAGTATTGTTTGAATATGCTGTAAGACTCAAGCTCCAGCTTTCGCCAAGATCACTGCTTATATAAACTTTGTTATCTTTCAATCCGTAAAGTTTAACCTGCGGATTTGTACTGTAATCATGAACATAATCAACCGGTGCAGGAATATATCTCCAGTTATTTCCGCCATTGGTAGTTTTAAGTATTCCACCTGCTGCATCAGAAAAACCGGTTAGCTCATTAAGAAAGATAATTGATGTACCGCATTCTTTGTTTGACATTACTGAAAAGGATACTCCACCATCAATTGATTTCATCAAAGTATTACCATATGCAGTTACATAAACAGTATTGTTTCCTGTGAATTCAACATCTGTGTAAAAGTTTCCCTGCGGCAGCGGATTCAGCCAAAACCAGCCATCCTGTGAATTAACACTTATTGAACTTGATAGACAAACTAAAGAAAGGATTAAATATAAATTTTTCATAACAAATTACATTAGGTTACTTTTAACATATTAAATAAATAGTATATTAGCAATTCAATTTTTAAAAATTATTAATTTGCCATTTGTTTGATATTGTTATTAGTTGTTGGTCAACTTCCACCTTCCCCTGCTTGCGAATTTTAAGGCGAAGCTGTTAAAGCAGGTTAAGTCAGACAAGACCAACAACGGGGGAATTCGATGAATTCCGTATTTACTCTCATTTTCCGCCGGTTTCCAATCTTTAAAAATAGCATACTAACTTTCATAAATAAACGCTAAATTACCAAATATATATGCATTAATGAAGAATATTGCCGTTTTAGGTTCAACAGGTTCAATTGGTAAAAATACGCTCGAAGTAGTCAGAAATCTGAACAGGAATGGATTTCCGGTTTCTGTTAAATATATTTCGGCAAACTCAAATGCCCAGCTTCTCTTTAAGCAGATAGAAGAATTTAAGCCAAAAGCCGCGGTTATTTTTAATGAAGCAGGCTTTAACGATCTCAAGTCACGTTCTTTAAATCATAAATGCGAAATTCTATGCGGTCAGGCAGGCATTAACGAAATCGCTTCGCGGGATGATTTTGAGCTTGTTGTAAACGCGCTTGTGGGTTTCAGCGGGTTAATACCAACCATAGAAGCCATTAAGCACGGCAAAGATATCGCGCTTGCCAATAAGGAATCACTGGTAGTAGCGGGAGAGCTTATTTATTCAATGCTCCGCGGCAGTTCATCACACCTGCTGCCTATCGATAGCGAGCACAGCGCAATTCTTCAATGCCTGCAGGGCGAACCAATGAAGGAAGTATCACGGTTAATTTTAACCGCTTCAGGGGGACCCTTCAGGGAGCTATCCAAAGAGGAAATGAATTCCGTAACTGTTGCCCAGGCGTTAAAGCATCCTAACTGGGTGATGGGCAATAAGATAACTATAGATTCCGCCACACTGATGAACAAAGGCTTTGAAATTATTGAAGCTAAATGGTTGTTCAATATAGAAGCGGAAAATATTGATGTTTTGATACACCCGCAGTCAATAATCCACTCAATGGTGGAGTTTTCCGATGGCTCTGTGAAAGCGCAGCTTGGCGTGCCTGATATGAAAGTGCCGATACAGTACGCTTTAACATGCCCGGGAAGAATTAAGTCAGATTTCCCGAGAATTGACTTTAAACAACTGAAAAATCTGACATTTGATGAGCCTGATTTGGATAAATTTGAGTGCCTTAAGCTGGCATACGATGTAATAAAATCGGGCGGTTCTTATCCAATAGTATTGAACGGGGCAAATGAAGCTGCAATTGATTTGTTTCTGAATGAAAAAATAAGATTCACCGATATTCCCGCGCTTATAAAAAGCGCCATGGATAAACACGAAAATCATGTTTCACCCAGCCTTGAAAATATCGTAAGCATCGATAGTTGGTCGAGAAGGTTTGTTTACGATTCAGCAGCAGAGCTTGTTTAGAATAAAATTTGAGTTTAACAAATTAAGAGTATTAAAATAGTAACATTGCGCTAAAACTGTTTTATTGGTTATAGTCAGCAAAAGGAGAAAAACAAAATAATATGGATGTAGTAAGCACAATTCTTTATTTTCTTATAACGATCGTGATACTGGTTTTTGTACACGAGTTCGGTCACTTTGCCGCGGCAAAGCTTTGCAAAATGAAGGTGGATAAATTTTATCTCTTCTTCGATTTCTTCAATCTCCGGATCTTTAAATTCGTTAAGGGTGATACAGAGTACGGACTCGGTATTTTTCCTTTAGGCGGGTATGTTAAGGTTGCGGGAATGATAGACGAGAGCATGGATAAGGATTTCGTAAACCAGCCGCCGCAGCCGTGGGAATTCCGTTCAAAGCCCGTTTGGCAGAGAATGTTCGTTATCACTGCTGGTGTTATAATGAATACGCTTCTGGCGTTCGCGATATTTTATACTATCAACCTGGTTGAAGGCAAACAGAAAATGGAAACCAACACTGTTGGTTACGTTACGCCAAATTCAGTTGCGGTTAAGTACGGCATTCAGCCCGGCTCCCAGATAATTGCTGTGAACGGAAACCCCGTAAATTACTGGGATGATGTAAGAGGATATGTCTTCATAGAAGCAATGGGCGAAGATGTTTCGCTTAGGGTTAAAACCAATGGCACTGAAAAAGATATTTTTATTCCCAAAAGCGATCTTAAGGAATTAAATGAGCGTTCTTTCGGTATTTTCCCGGCGCAAATGGAGCCTATGATACAGCAGGTTGCTGAAACGGGACCGGCTAAGAACTTAGGTCTGCAGAAGGGTGATGTTATCACCGAAGCAAACGGGACACCAATAACGCACTCACAGCAGTTTGTTGATATCATAAAAGGCAATGCCGGAAAAGATATAGCCGTAAAATGGAACAGGAACGGCACCGTGATGAACGGTATTGTAAAGCCCGATGCAGACAGCACTGTTGGCATAGGCATTGGTAAATACACAGGCACGGTTAAGACAATTAATTATAATGTAATTTCCGCAATTCCCCAGGGCTTTAACGACCTGTGGCACTACGGTGTAGTGCTGTTTGTTAAATCAATGTGGAAGATAATTAAGGGTGATATTGCATTCAGCAAGGCAGTAGGCGGTCCGGTTAAAATAGCGCAGTATGCGGGACAATCAGCCGAAGGCGGCTTCCTTTCATTCCTTGGATTTATGGCAATGCTATCGATCACGCTTGCTATTATAAACATCCTGCCATTCCCCGCGCTTGATGGCGGACACTTTATGTTCCTGCTTTATGAGGGAATTTTCCGCAAGCCTGTATCGCACAAGATACAGATAGTTGTGCAGAATGTAGGGTTTATCATACTGATGGCATTTATGGCATTTGTAGTTTATAATGATATTATTCACATATAATTTTAAATAATTGTTTCATTTAAAATGACCGGCATAAAAAGCTGGTCATTTTTTATTTATGAAAACTGACCGGTATTTTATAATTGATTTCGATAGTACCTTCATTAAGGTTGAAGCCCTTGATGCGCTGGCGGAAATATCACT
>JBHEKV010000205.1:0-3804 GCA_041859235.1 Ignavibacteria bacterium
TAACAGAAACCGGAATATCAATAAATTCATCTCCGTAAGAAATTCCAATTGAAAGATTAGTTTTTCCTTTTTCAGTTGTAAACGCGTCAACACCGTAACCGGGCCTGTTGGCATTCAACAGGTATGAATATGCAGTCTGGCCAAGTATATCAAGCAAACGGTTCCCGCGCACGCGCTGTGCGGAAGTATCGCTGCATATGAGCAAAAGTATAATCAAAACCGGCAAAGCTCCGCAGTATTTTTTCATTTCAGTATTTTAACAAAAAACGGGCATAAAGTTATGCCCGTTAAAAGATGTACTATTTTAAAATTTTATTTACTTACTATTTCAACTTCATTTGTTGCAATCACGGTACCGTCTTTCTTTAAGCAGCTGACCTTATATTTTCCGGGCTCTTTAAATTCTACATCATCAAAGTGGATATAGTCCCAGCTTGACTGCACAGTGAACGGGAATGTTTCAACCGCCTTACCTGTTGCAACATCGGTAACATTTACATCAACAGATGTTACGCCTATTGGCTTGGATAGCTTTAACATAACCGTCAAAGTACCGGTAGTAAATTTTGTACCTTCGCCTATTTCCTTTGTTGTGTATTTTTCACAGAAATAGAGCCTGTCTCCGCCTGTCAGATTCTGCAGTTTAGAGCAGGATACCACCACTAAAAATAAGACAGCAAAAGCGGCGAAAAGTTTAACCTTATTCATATTATCTCCTTTGTGTTTTCCCCTTTAGGAATTTATAATGTAAAAATAATGAAATATCATAAAATATAAAAGATTTATTTATCACGTAGATCCATGTATTTAAGCCCGTCTATATCGCCCCAAAGGCCTTTTTTCTTTTCCCGGGCTTCGGTTTCAGCTTCAATGAACTCTTTTTGTTTTGATACATTGAACTTGCGGTAAGCATTGGCATATCCTTCTTCAACAATCTTAAGATTAACAAATGTGCCGTCTTCAAGATATACATACCTAAGCAGCCTTCCGTACTTATCTTTATCGTCGCCTTTTGCATCAGGTTCAAGTATTACTTTTTTCCCGCCTATGAGTCTTGTAGTGAATTCCGATGATAATGTTCCAAGTTTTTTGATCGTTTCCTTATCTTTCCCGGTTCGTTCGGAATCACGGTCAAACTTATCGGAGCCCCATTTTTCAGGGGTATCAATTCCCAGCATGCGGACCTTCTCGCTTTTTCCGCCGATCTCTACTTCAAAAGTATCGCCATCAAATATTTTTTTAACCAGGTATGACCTGTTATCTTTAATATTCTTCTGGTCAAGCTTTGGAATGATATACTTCCAGCCAAAATACGCCAGCAATACAAGTACCGCAATTGTAGATACAGTTTTGAAAGTAAGTTTAATTAATGACTTCAATTATCCGGGTTTTGATTTCGGGTTTAGTTTTTGATATTTTGATACCTTTTTGCAGCATTTTTTTTGTTGAGCTTACCTGCTCCTTTGTTTCACCATATATCCGGCATATTACTTCATCTTTACTCGCTCTGCCGCCAATTTTTTTATCAAGCAATATTGCCGAGGAATAATCAATTTTATCTTCAACGGTCTTTCTGCCGCACCCTAGATTTACCGCAGCCAGTCCGAAGGTGAGTGCATCAAGCTCAGCAACATAACCGGTATCATCTGACTTTATCACCTCTGAGAATTTTGCCTCAGGATATAGTGAAGTTTCATTAATGAATTTAATATCACCGCGCTGTAATTTAACCAGTGCAATAAATTTATCAAAACACTCACCGCTTGCCAGCTTTTCTTCAGAGAGTTTTATGCCTTCTTCAACTGAACTGCATTTGCCGGCAAGCATAAGCATCGCACCGGCAAGGTATAAAGTAACATCAATAAGGTCTTTTGAATGCTGTGACTTTTCCAGCTTCGGATTCATAATTTCAATGCATTCCTTTATTTCAACCCAGTTACCAATTGCATAACCAAGCGGTGAGCTCATATCTGTGAGTACCGCAAGCGCTCTTTGTCCGAAATCTTTTGAGGTTTTCAGCAGCCTGGAAGCAAGTTCTTTCGATCTTTCATATGTCGGCAGTGTTGAACCGTTTCCGACCTTTACATCGTATACGATTCCTTCTGAGCCTTCGGCAATTTTTTTACTGGTTATACTTGCTGTTATTAGACCAACGTTTTCAACTGTGCCGGTAACATCCCTGAGCGCATATATTTTTTTATCCGCGGGAGTCAGCTCATCCGTCTGCCCGATCATACATACATTCAGCTTTTCCAGGTTTGCAGTAAATTCTTTGATACTTAAATGCACATTAAATCCGGGAATTGATTCCAGTTTATCAAGCGTTCCGCCTGTGTGACCGAGTCCCCTGCCCGACATCATCGGAACAACTACATCAAAACAAGCAATAAGCGGGGCCAGTATAATCGATGTCTTATCACCAACACCTCCTGTTGAGTGTTTATCAACCTTTGGCTTTTTTATATGCGAAAGGTTAACCCTTTCACCTGAATTTATAAATGCTTTTACAAAGCCAAGGGTCTCAGCGTCATTTAAACCTCTGAAATATATAGCCATAAGCAGGGCTGATTTCTGGTAATCGGGAATCTTACCCTTAACATAGTGTGAAATGAAGTAGTTAATTTCTTCTTCAGTTAATTCTTCACCGTTACGCTTGTTTTTAATTATTTCTACAGGATTCATAATACAAATATATGATTTTGAATTGTTATATATTGCCAAAAAAACAGTATTGTTTGTATTCTTGCTGAATCAGCGGCTACACCAAAAATGTTAGCTATTTGTTATAAACTTTCTATTGAAAAACAGCCTATTTAATGTTATCTTACATTAATATACTAATCTATTCTGATCAAAAGCCCGGCTTAAAGGAGGATTAATCCGATAATTTTTTGATCAAATCCAATTGATAACATTTTTTATAAACTAAATTAATTTTCTATGAAATTTTTATTTTCGCTATTTTTATCTTTCTTAGCATTTACCGGTTCAGTCCTTTCCGGAAACAGCATGTGGCAGGATGTTCAGCCGGGCAGTTTCCCTGTGAAGGGTACAATGTACCTGGCGCCTGTTACATACAGGACTGTTCAGCTTAACAGGGCAGAACTTCTGAACCTGCTCAGAACTGCTCCAATGGAATCAGCCGTTAGAGTAAAAAATTCTAACACAATAATTTCTTTGCCAATGCCCAACGGCATAATGGCAAAATTCAGATTTGTTGAATCACCCGTTATGGCACCCGAGCTTGCTGCTCAGTATCCTGAGATAAAAACATATCTTGGCCAGGGAATAGATGATCCCAATGCAGTTATCAGGTTTGACTTCACTCCCCTTGGATTTCATGCGATGGTGCTTTCAAATAACGGAACAGTATTTATTGATCCGTTCAGTATGAATGAAACCGAGTATTACATGTCGTATTACAGGGAAGACTTCCGCCCCGCAATTGAAAAGAATTTTGTTTGCCTGACAGAAACCGATTCAAATCCGCCTGTTTATAACAATGTAGTCAGCAGAACAGGCGAACAGTTAAGAACATACAGGCTTGCAGTTGCATGCACAGGTGAATATACAACATTGTTAGGCGGACAAGTACCTACACTTGCAAATGTAAACACCACTGTAAACAGAATAACAGGTGTATATGAAACCGATATGGCAGTAAGACTTGTACTGATTGCCAACGAAATGGATATTATTTATACCAACGGCGGTACTGATCCGTATACCAACAATAATGGCAGCGCTATGCTTTCAGAAAACCAGAACAATCTTGATAACGTAATTGGCAATGCCAATTATGAT
>JBHEKV010000179.1:0-22623 GCA_041859235.1 Ignavibacteria bacterium
TATAAATCTTATTCAGAATTTTTCTCTTAATTTTGAACAGTTAAAACCTGAAAATCTCAATAATCTGTTCGAAAAATGGATATCAGCAACAGATATGATAGGTAAACATTGCGAATTCACCTTACCCAATGGTAAGTTAAACAGCGGACAAATTACAGACTTAAATTGTGATGGCAGCATTTCTATACGTGTTGGCGGGAAAATTGAAAAGTACTATTCCGGTGATCTGAGATTAACCTTTTTAAACTAACGTTTTTTGCTCCCTACAGCATAAAATCACTTGATTTTAGAATATTTTTTAGATATTTTTGAAGTTTGAAATTTAAGGGTAGATAGCGAAGTGGTTAAACGCAACAGACTGTAAATCTGTCGGCTTATGCCTTCGGAGGTTCGAATCCTTCTCTACCCACAGAATTTTTATTTTTAAAAAGTTCATAGTTCTTTAACGCAATTTTCAATTTTCACTGCTGATGTAGCTCAGTTGGTAGAGCACTTCCTTGGTAAGGAAGAGGTCACCGGTTCAATCCCGGTCATCAGCTCTACTGCAGATCAGGGAAATTAATTCAAACAAGCGGGAGTAACTCAGTTGGTAGAGTCACAGCCTTCCAAGCTGTTGGTCGCGAGTTCGAGTCTCGTCTCCCGCTCAAAATGTACAAGGTTTATATTTTGAAGAGTATTGAGTTTGAAAAGTATTACATTGGACAGACAAAGGATTTAAATAAACGATTGGACTGGCACAATTCTTCGAGGGCAAGATGGACAAAACGATTTCAACCATGGATACTATTTCATTCAGAAAAATTTCAAAATAGGTCAGAAGCTATCATAAGGGAACGACAATTAGAAGCTTTAAAAAACATTAAACAGTTCTTAATCATATAAGTTGGTAGAGTCATCCCGCAAAGCGGGATTGATCGCGAGTTCGAGTCTCGTCTCCCGCTCAAAAAAAAAGAAAATTAAAAGCATAAAATAATCATGGCAAAAGACGGAAGATTAATCATAGTTTTAGAATGCACTGACTGCAAAAACAGAAATTACAGTGCTACAAAAAACAAAACAAAGCATTCAGGCAGAGTTGAATACAAAAAATTCTGCAGACATTGCACAAAACGTACACTCCATAAAGAGACCAAGTAAGCAAAAGAGCTAATACGTCAGTGGCTCAATTGGTAGAGCAGCGGTCTCCAAAACCGCAGGTTGGGGGTTCGAGTCCCTCCTGACGTGCAACTTCCTCGGGAATAAAAAATCAAAACGGAGTTTTAAAGAATTGAAAAATAAAATCATTGGCTTCTTCACCGATATCGTAAAAGAAATGAAGAAGGTAACATGGCCAAAAAGAGAAGAGCTTAAAGAATCTACCATGGTTGTAATAGCTACTTCCCTGATCTTCGCAGTATTTGTATATGCTGTGGATAAAGTAATTAACGAAGGATTAAAAATAATATTTTAACGGATATGAGCGAAGCAAAGACAGAGACGCCTGTTACAGCACCCGGAAAGAAATGGTATGCAGTAAGAACAATTACAGGACACGAAAAAAGAGTAAAGAATTATCTGGATACCGAAATTGCTGAGCTTGGGATTGCGCATAAAATAGAGCAGGTTTTAATTCCCGAAGAAAAGGTTTTTGAAGTAAAGGGCGGCAAGAAGAAGATCAAGTATAAGAACTTTTTCCCCGGTTATGTTTTAGTTCAGGCAGACCTGGACAGAGAAGTTGTTTATCTACTTAATCATGCACCTTCGGTATTGAAAATGGTAGGCGATAAGAATGACGCAATTGCCCTTAGGGATGATGAAGTAAAGAGGATAATCGGCAGAATAAACGATTCGGATGAAAAAGAAAAGATAGATATGCAGTTTGAAAAAGGCGACCTGATAAAAGTAGTTAACGGTCCTTTCGTAAGCTTCAACGGAACGATCAACGAAATTAACCTTGAAAGAATGAAAGTTAAGGTAATGGTTAGCATTTTCGGTAGAAAGACTCCGATAGAGCTTGATTTCACACAAATTGAAAAAGAAAAATAGCTTCGCTTCAGTTTAAGATTATTTGTACTTATTCAGTTCTCCCTGTTTAAGCACAAAGAAAAATATTACGCACTCACAAAAATAAAAGATACAATAATATAAAATGGCAAAAAAAGTAGTTGGATTTGTAAAGCTTCAGATCCCAGCCGGCCAGGCAACTATGGCACCGCCTGTTGGCCCCGCTTTAGGTCAAAGAGGAGTTAACGGTATGGAATTCTGCAAGCAATTCAATGCAAGAACATCAAAAGACCAGGGTCTGATTATTCCTGTTGTAATTACGGTATATTCAGATAAGTCTTTTACATTCATTACTAAGACTCCCCCTGCAGCCGTTTTACTTTTGAAAGCCGCAAAGCTTGATAAAGGAAGCGCTCAATCAAACAGGAATAAGGTTGGTAAAGTATCAAAGAAACAGGTTGAAGATATCGCTTCGCTGAAAATGAAAGATCTTAATGCCAGGACGATTGAATCTGCTGTAAAAGTTATAGCAGGTACTGCAAGAAGCATGGGAATTACAGTAGAAGGATAATAAAGGTACTATAACAATGAAAGTTACAAAAAGAAGAAAAGATATAAGCAGTAAAGTAGATCTTAAAAAAGAATATTCTATTACTGAAGCTGTTGCAAAGCTGAAAGAAACATCAAAGGCTAAGTTCAATGAATCCATTGATATTTCGATGAAGCTGGGCGTTGATCCCAGGCAGGCTGACCAGCTTGTAAGGGGCACCGTTGCACTTCCGCACGGAACCGGTAAGACTGTCCGCGTACTTGTTATTGCAAAACCTGAAAAACAGGAAGAAGCAAGAAACGCAGGTGCAGATCATGTTGGTTTTGATGATTACCTCGCGAAGATAAAAGAAGGATGGGCTGATGTTGATGTTATCATTGCAGCACCTGACACAATGAGCGAATTAGGCAAGCTGGGCAAGGTTCTTGGACCTAAAGGCTTAATGCCTAATCCAAAAAGCGGAACTGTAACGAACGATCTTGCAAAGGCTGTTAACGAGGTAAAAGCAGGAAGAATTGAATTCAGAGTTGAAAAAGCGGGCATTGTTCACGCATGTATTGGTAAATCTTCATTTGAGCCTAAACAGCTTGAAGACAATATCCATACTTTTATCAACCAGGTTCTGAAGATGAAGCCTGCAACTTCCAAGGGACAGTATGTGAAGAGCGTGTACCTATCCAGTACAATGGGGCCGGGTCTTGCTATCAGCAAAAACGAATTAGCACATCATTAATTTATTATAAAACAGACTTTCATGAACAAGCAAGATAAAGAACAATCAGTTCTAGAAATAAAAGAAAAATTAGATAAGGCATCAAGCATATATATTACTGATTTCAGCGGGTTGACAGTTGAGCAGACAAATGAGCTCCGTGATGAGTTCTTTAATGCCAAAGTAGAGTACAAAGTATTAAAAAATACTCTTGTCAAAAAAGCACTCCTGCAGAGCGATGGGAAGTTTAACGCACAAAGCGACAAACTTAACGAGCATCTGAAGGGTCCCACCGGTATTGTATTTGCATTCGATGACCCGGTCTCCCCTGCTAAGATCATAAAGAAGTTTTATGATAAAGCGGAGAAGCCAAAATTAAAGCTGGCATTAGTAGAAAACGTTGCTTACGAAAGCAAGCAGCTGAACCAGCTGGCCTCATTACAATCAAAGCCGGAAATAGTTTCAGCAATAATAGGCAGCCTGAACGCGCCGATATCGGGAATTGTTGGTTCGATAAACGCAGTAATCAGAGACCTTGCTTCAATTGTTGAAGAAGTGGCTAAGAAAAACGTAAATTAAAAATAAAAAACTTAATAATTAAGGAGATACATTAAAATGTCTGTAGTAGAAGAATTAGTTGAAAAAATAAGCAATCTCACACTTTCAGATGCTGCTGAATTAAAGAAAGCATTAGAAGATAAGTTTGGAGTTACTGCCGCAGCACCAATGGTTATGGCAGGCGCAACAGGCGGAGCTGCACCTACAGCCGCAGCTGAAGAAAAAACAGAATTCACAGTAGTTCTGGTTGATGCTGGCGCTTCCAAGATCAATGTTATCAAAGCAGTAAAGAATGCTACAGGTCTTGGCTTAACTGAAGCAAAAGGACTTGTTGAAAGCGCTCCAAAACCTGTAAAAGAAGGTATTGCAAAAGCTGATGCAGAAAAACTGAAAGCTGAACTTGAAGCTGCAGGAGCAAAAGTAGAATTAAAGTAAAAAATTAAAATTCTATTCCAAAGAAATAGGTCTCACTGATACCTATAAACTCAAAAAATACTTAAATTTATAAATTTATAGGCAAGCCATGTCCTAATGGCTTGTCTATTACCTATTTATATAATCCCCACCGGGAGGTCAAAAAAAAATGCCAATAGACATATCTAAATTTAATTTCAACGGAGAGCGAATCTACTTATCCAAATCAGGCAAACAGCCTGATGCCCCGGATCTGCTGAATGTTCAGCTCCAGGCTTTCAAGGAATTCCTGCAGGAAGATGTTGCTCCTAATGAAAGAAAAGATACAGGAATGCAGGCTGTTTTTACAAGGAATTTTCCAATTACTGATTCCAGGGAAACCGCGCTTCTTGAATTCATAGAATACAACCTCGAAAAACCGCAGTATTCAATCCGTGAGTGCCAGGAGCAGGGTTTAACATACGCTGTATCTCTTAAAGCAAAACTCCGGCTTTCAACAAAACCCAACAAAGAAGCAAAGGAATATTCTAATGCCGTTGAGCAGGATGTTTATATGGGAAATATCCCGTATATGTCACCCTACGGAAGTTTTGTTATCAACGGAGCAGAGCGCGTAATTGTATCACAGCTGCACAGGGCGCCAGGGGTGGTATTCAGTGAATCTACTCATCAAAATGGCACAAAGTTGTTTTCAGCCAGGATCATTCCAATGAAAGGATCATGGGTTGAATTCACGACTGATATCAATAACTGCCTGTTCGCATATATCGATAGAAGAAAAAAATTCCCGGTCACAACTATATTAAGAGCGCTTGGCTACTCAACAAACGAAGAGATTCTCGACCTTTTTGGTCTGCTTGAAGTTGTTGAAAAGAAAGATCTCAAGAATTTTATGGGCAAGCAGTTGAGCGATGACCTTATTGATAAGGAAACCGGCGAGCTGATTGCTGAAAAAGCTACCGAAGTTGATGAAGAGCTCATCGAAAAGATAAGCAAATCAACAATTTCCAAGATTAAATTATTCAAATCAGATAGACCATATGAAGAGTCACTGATTGCAAACACTCTTAACAAAGATGCAGCTCAGTCAGAAATCGATGCTTTGGAACAGATCTCTGAACAGCTGAGACCTGACCAGGATGACGAATCAGCCAAGAACCTTGTTGATAAACTTTTCTTCAATGAAAAGAAATATGATCTTGGTGAAGTTGGAAGGTACAAGCTGAACTATAAGCTGCACCTTGATATTCCCGCAGATAAAACAGTTTTAACAAAAGAAGATATTATATCAATCATCAATTATCTTGTTGATCTTGAAGCAGGAAGAAAAGAAATTGATGATATAGATCACTTAGGCAACAGACGGGTTCGCTCAATTGGCGAGCAGCTTGCTGCACAGTTCAATGTTGGTTTGGCAAGAATGTCAAGAACCATCCGCGAACGCATGAGCATTCACGATGAAGAAAATATCACACCGGGCAACCTTGTAAGCGCAAGAACGATCACAACTGCGCTGGTTTCATTCTTCGGAACAAGCCAGCTTTCACAGTATATGGATCAGACTAACCCGCTTAGTGAAATGACCCATAAAAGAAGAGTATCAGCCCTTGGACCGGGCGGTTTGACAAGGGAAAGAGCGGGATTTGAGGTTCGTGACGTACACTATACGCATTACGGCCGCCTCTGCCCTATCGAGACACCTGAAGGTCCGAACATCGGTCTTATTTCATCACTTTGCACACATGCAAGGATAAGTGATTTCGGTTTCATTGAAACTCCGTACCGTAAAGTAAAAAACGGTAAAGTTCTCAATGAAATTGATTACCTATCAGCTGAAAAAGAAGATGATTTCACAATTGCACAGGTAATTTCAGATCTGGACGGAAATAAGATTACTGAAAGCAAAATTAAGGCAAGATTCAAGGGTGATTTCCCGATAGTAAACCCTGAAGAAGTGCAGTACATGGATATTGCCCCAAACCAGATAGTAAGCGCAGCAGCAGCACTTATTCCGTTCCTGGAACATGATGATGCTAACAGAGCGCTGATGGGATCCAATATGCAGCGCCAGGCCGTTCCTTTGTTAAGGCCTGAAGCTCCGCTGGTTGGAACAGGTTTTGAGAAGAAAGTCGCTAACGACTCAAGAACACTTATTCTTGCGGAAGCAGATGGTGTAATTGAACACGTTTCAGCCGACAGGATAGTTGTAAAATATGATATTGACAAGAATTCTGATGAAGCTTTGTTAAGCTTTGATGATGAAGAAATAAAAGAGTACAACCTGATAAAGTTCCTTAGAACTAACCAGGATACTTCAATTAACCAGAAGCCTATTGTTCAGGTTGGACAGCGCGTTAAAAAAGGCGAATGCCTTGCAGACGGCGCCGCTACAGATAAGGGCGAACTTGCGCTCGGCAGAAGCGTACTTGTTGCGTTTATGCCCTGGAGAGGTTATAACTTTGAAGATGCTATAGTTATCAGCGAAAGAATAGTCGCAGAGGATATCTATACATCTGTACATATTGAGGAATACAACCTGCAGGTAAGAGATACCAAGCGCGGTGAGGAAGAACTTACCCGCGACATTCCTAATGTAAGCGAAGAAGCAACAAAGGATCTTGATGAAGATGGCATAATAAGAATTGGCGCGGAAGTTAAAGAGAACGATATACTTATCGGTAAAGTCACTCCAAAGGGTGAAACTGAACCGACTCCTGAAGAGAAACTTCTGAGGGCTATCTTTGGTGATAAGGCCGGCGACGTGAAAGACGCCTCGCTGAAAGCTCCTCCGGGAATGAAAGGTATCATTATCAATAAAAAGCTTTTCACAAGAAAGCAAAGAGATACTGAAACCAAAAAGGAAGAAAAGAAAAAACTTGAAAAACTTGAACAGGATCGTTATGACTCAATAAATGACCTGAACAGGAAACTTGCCGAAAAGCTGGGTCATATTTTTGACAACAAGGATTCACTTGGCATCCGCGATATTGATGGCACAATTATTATCAGAGGCGGAACGACTATCAAGAAAGATACCTTCCTGAAACATCTTGAAAATCCGAATTTCAGGATTGACACACTTGATGTTTCAAATGACTGGACTTCTTCTAAAAAAGCCCAGACTCTGCTTCAGCACTTGTACAGAAGTTTTAAGACAAGACTTAGTGATATAGAAGAGAAGACAAAAAGAAACAGAAATAAGATAATATTAGGCGATGAACTGCCGACAGGCGTTGTAAAAATGGCAAAAGTCTATATTGCAAAGAAGAAAAAGCTTTCAGTTGGTGATAAAATGGCCGGCAGACATGGTAACAAAGGCGTTGTAGCTAAAATTGTTCCAAGGGCAGATATGCCGTTCCTACCGGATGGCACACCTGTGGATATAGTTCTTAATCCGCTTGGCGTACCTTCGCGTATGAATCTCGGGCAGCTTTATGAAACAGCTTTAGGCTGGGCAGCTAAATTACTTGGATGCACTTTTGCTACACCGGTATTTGACGGTGCATCATTTGAGGACATCACAGATATTCTGGTTCAGTCCGGATTACCCAGCAATTCCAGAAGCATATTGTATGACGGTCAGACGGGTGATCAATTTGACCAGATGGTGACAGTAGGTTACATCTATATGATGAAACTTTCACACTTGTCAGATGATAAGATCCATGCCAGGTCTATCGGACCATACTCACTTATCACACAGCAGCCACTTGGCGGAAAAGCTCAATTTGGCGGTCAGAGGTTTGGAGAGATGGAAGTTTGGGCGCTTGAAGGTTATGGCGCTGCTTACACGCTCCAGGAAATACTTACTGTTAAGAGTGATGACGTTGCAGGAAGATCCAAAACATACGAAACGCTAATCAAGGGCGAAAACACTCCTGAACCGCAGGTTCCGGAATCGTTCAATGTTTTGGTAAAAGAACTCCAGGGCCTATGCCTTGATATTTCATTAGACTAATTAAAATCATAAAAACATATGTTTTTTAAAAGAGATCAGAAAAAAGTAAAAAAAGTATTTACCAAGATAGCAATAAACCTGGCATCGACTGATTCGATCATCAGGAATTCTCATGGTGAAGTACTTAAACCTGAAACTATTAATTACAGAACATTTAAACCCGATAAAGACGGTTTATTCTGCGAGAAGATATTCGGACCGGTTAAAGACTGGGAATGCCATTGCGGAAAATATAAAGGCATAAGATATCACGGAATAGTCTGTGACAGATGCGGAGTTGAAGTTAATCTGAAAAGCTTAAGGCGTGAAAGAATGGGACACATATCCCTTAGTGTTCCTGTAGTTCACATTTGGTACTTCCGTTCAACACCCAGCAAAATAAGTTATCTGCTTGGCCTGACCAATAAAGAGCTTGAGAGAATTATCTACTATGAGAACTATGTCATAGTGAACCCAGGTCCTACCCAGTTCAGTAAAAATGACCTGCTTACTGAAGACGAGTATCTCAATGCGCTTAATAATCTTCCAGAAGATCAGGAAGACCTTGATGATTTTGACCCGAACAAATTTGTATGTAAAAACGGCGCAGAAGCTGTAAAAGAGCTTTTGAGAAGAGTAGATGTTGAAGAAGATATTTCCAGGCTGAGGATACAGCTTTATGAAGAAACTTCAGTCCAGAAGAAACAGGACCTGATTAAAAGACTGAGGGTTCTTAAGTCTTTCCAGAAAAAGGACGGAAGAAGACAGAATAAACCTGAATGGATGATTCTTGATGTTATCCCGGTTATTCCTCCTGAGTTAAGGCCTTTGGTACCTCTAGAAGGAGGAAGATTCGCTACATCGGATCTTAACGATCTTTACAGGAGAGTCATTATCCGCAATAACCGTTTAAAAAGACTTATCGATATTAAAGCCCCTGAAGTAATTTTACGTAACGAAAAACGTATGCTTCAGGAAGCGGTTGACGCTTTGCTTGATAACTCAAGACGCGCCACTGCTGTAAAATCAGAGAACAGGCCTTTAAAATCACTTTCAGATATCCTGAAAGGCAAACAGGGCCGTTTCAGGCAGAATTTATTAGGTAAACGTGTTGATTATTCAGGCCGTGCTGTAATTGTTGTTGGACCGGAATTGAAGCTTCACGAGTGCGGTCTGCCAAAAGATATGGCTCTTGAGCTATTCAAACCTTTTGTTATAAGAAGGCTTATTGACAGGGACCTTGTTAAAACTGTTAAGAGCGCAAAAAAATTAATTGAAAGAACGACCCCGGAAGTCTGGGAAGTTCTTGAGAATGTAATTGAAGGACATCCAATTATGCTTAACCGTGCCCCTACCCTGCACAGACTCAGCATACAGGCCTTCCAGCCCATCATTGTGGAAGGAAAAGCTATCAGGCTGCATCCGCTTGTATGTACCGCATTCAATGCTGATTTTGACGGTGACCAGATGGCGGTTCATGTACCACTATCACCAGAAGCACAGCTTGAAGTAAGGGTGCTCATGCTTTCAAGCCATAACTTAATGTCACCACAAAATGGTGATCCTATTACTGTTCCTAACCAGGAAATAGTATTGGGATGTTATTACTTGACAAAATACAAAAAAGGTGATCTTGGCGAAGATAAAATGTTTTCAAGTCCTGAAGAAGTTGTGATTGCTCATAGCTCAGGTAAAGTTGGGCTGCATGCGAAGATTAAAGTACGTATCAAAGGTGAAATAATTGAAACTACCGTTGGGCGCGTGTTATTTAACAATATCGTTCCTGAAGGAGCACCATATATTAATGAGCTATTAACAAAAAAAGGTATTATTAAGAATATTGCGAAAGTATTCAAAAGCGTTGGCAATAAGAAGACAGTAGAATTCCTGGATGCGCTAAAGGAAACCGGATTCCGTTATGCTATGCGCGGCGGACTTTCAGTAAATCTTGATGATATTGTCGTGCCGGGTTCCAAGGACAAGATAATTGAAACAGCCCAGAAAAAAGTTGATGCAATAGAGAAGTCAAGGATGAGGGGTCTTATCACTGAAGGTGAAAGATATAACAAAGTCATTGATATCTGGACGCATGCAACCAATGATGTTAAGAGCGACCTGATGAGTACGCTCAGAACATCAAGAGACGGATTCAATTCATTGCATATGATGATCGATTCCGGTGCGAGAGGTTCACAGGACCAGGTAAGCCAGCTTGCTGGTATGAGGGGTCTTATGGCTAAACCACAGAAGAGCATGACAGGCCAGGCCGGTGAGATCATTGAAAACCCGATCATCGCTAACTTTAAGGAAGGCTTATCAATTCTTGAGTACTTTATCTCAACACACGGTGCGCGTAAGGGTCTTGCTGATACCGCTTTGAAGACGGCAGATGCAGGATACCTGACCCGTAAACTTGTTGATGTATCTCAGGATGTTATAATATCAGAAATAGACTGCGGAACTATCCGCGGACTTACTGTTGAAGCCCTTAAAGACGGAGAAGACATTAAAGAACCGCTTGCAGAAAGGATATTAGGCCGCGCAGCATTGCAGAATGTTGTAGATCCGTTAACAAGAAAAACACTTGTAAAAGCAGGCGAGATAATTGATGAAGATCTTGCTCAGCAGATAGCCGGTACTTCAATTCAGTCTGTTGAAATCCGTTCTGTGTTAACATGCGAATCACGTAAAGGAATTTGCGCCAAATGTTACGGCAGAAATCTGACAACAGGCAAACTGGTTGATGTTGGAGAAGCAGTGGGTGTGGTGGCAGCACAGTCAATTGGCGAACCGGGAACGCAGCTTACTCTGCGAACATTCCATATCGGCGGTACGGCAAGCAGAATTGTCACACAATCAAGAATACCTACTAAATTTGCAGGTAAAGTTAAATTTGACAGTATCAAATCAATAAAATATTCCAACCCTGCATCAACAGAGGGTGAATATTATGTAACACACAGCAGAAACGGTATCATCCAGATACTTGATGAAAATAACCGTTTAGTATCAAAGTATGACGTTCCTTACGGCGCTCATTTGATGATAAAAGACGGAGACATGATAGAAAAGAATACTGTACTTTATGAGTGGGATCCTTACAATTCGGTAATTGTTGCCGAGCATAATGGTACAGCTAAGTATGCCGACCTGAAAGAAAACGTGAGCTACATGGAAGCTCCGGATGAAACAACCGGTCATATCCAGAAAGTAGTTATTGAATCAAAGGATAAGACACTAAGTCCGACAATTCAGTTAACCGATTCCAAAGGTGATCTTTTAAGCCAATACATCATTCCTGCGCAGGCTCATTTGCTTGTTAACAATGATGACCCGATCTATGCAGGACAGATTCTCGTTAAGATCCCCAGGGATACCGGTAAGACAAGAGATATCACAGGCGGTCTGCCCAGGGTAACCGAGTTGTTCGAAGCAAGAAGCCCTAACTCCCCTTCTGTTGTAACAGAGATCGATGGTTTTGTTGAGATAGGTTCACTCAAGAGAGGTTCACGTGAAGTTAAAGTTAAAACAGCGGATCTTGCTATTGAAAAGAAATACATGATCCCTGTTGGTAAACACATACTTGTAAGAGACGGCGATTACGTTAAGGCTGGTGAAGCGCTTTCAAGCGGCTCAGTTGACCCCCATGATATCTTAAGGATTAAAGGCGTTGGCGACGTTCAGGCATACCTTGTGAATGAAATCCAGGAAGTTTACAGAATGCAGGGTGTCAAGATAAATGATAAGCATATTGAAGTTATTGTAAGACAGATGCTTCAGAAAGTTCGTGTAGTTGATTCAGGTGATACAATGTTCCTGGAAGGTGATGTTGTTCACCGCTTTAAGTTCTTAACAGAGAACGAAACACTCAGGAATAAGATCATTGTTACCGATAAGGGCGATTCGAACAAAGTCAGAATGTACGATATGATGGATAAGAAGAAAGTAAAAGAACTTAACGCTGAACTGAAGAAGAAATCCAAAGCTCTCATCGAGTTCCGCGATGCAAATCCTGCAATCGCAAACCCGGTACTGCTTGGTATAACTCAAACATCGCTTACAACAGACAGCTTTATTTCCGCGGCTTCATTCCAGGAAACCACAAAGGTGTTAACTGATGCAGCAATTGAAGGCAAGGTTGATTCACTGCAGGGTTTAAAGGAAAACGTTATCGTAGGTCAGCTTATTCCGGCCGGTACAGGCTTAAAGGCGTACAAGGATCTTCTTGTCACAAGCAAAGACGCCGAACCGCTGGAAGAAGAAAAACCGAAGAAAACAAAGAAATCAAAGAAGAAAGTAAAAGAAACAGCAGAAACAGAATAATCATATTTTATTTTCAATTAAAACCCCGGTATTTATCGGGGTTTTTTATTTCCAAAATTCAGGATAATTTTGCATATGAAATTCAAAAATATTCAGGAATATTTCAACTATCTATACAAGCTCGAAAGAGCAGGTATGAAGTATGATCTTACCAATATTACGGAACTATGCAAAGCCCTTGGCAATCCACAGGATAAATTCAGATCAATTCATATTGCAGGCACAAACGGAAAAGGAGCAACTGCAGCATTTACAGCTTCTGTGCTTATGGAGCATGGGTTAAAAACCGGGCTCTTCACATCGCCGCACATTCTGCAATTTAACGAAAGAATAAGGGTAAATGGAAAAAGTATCAGTAACTCTTACATTAAGATGTTCCTCGAAGAAAATATCAGGGTCATCAAGAAGATAAGACCATCATTTTTTGAAGTGAATACTGCAATGGCATTCAAGTACTTTGCCGATAAAAAAGTAGATGCAGCGGTTATTGAGTGCGGACTTGGCGGCAGGCTGGATTCGACCAACATCTTAAATCCTGAAGTATCTGCTATCACACAGATAGATATGGACCATATGCAGTTCCTTGGCAATACACTTCGCGCGATAGCGCTTGAAAAACTTGGAATTGTAAAAAAGGGAGTGAAAGTCATAGTAAGCGATAATAACAGGAAACTCGTTAGTTTGTTTCACAAAAGCATAACAGAAAATGAGCTGTTGTATATAGATGACATTGCCCGAATGAAGGTTCTAAGCAATTCACACGGGAACCTTAAGTTTACAGTTACACCAAAAGGTAAAAAACATTTTACGCTCACCACTCCCCTGTCGGGTAAATACCAGGTTAGAAACGCTGCTGCAGGTTATTTTACTGTAAAACAATTTTTCTCTGAAACAGGAAATAGATTTCAACCGGGTAAGTTCAAAAAAGGAATATCAAATGTAAAGAAGAACACCGGATATTTTGGCAGGCTGGAACTTATCAGAATGAACGGAAAACAATACTTACTTGATGTATCACACAATCCGGATGGCATTAAGAATGCAGTTCGCTCGGTAAAAAGTATTGGTTTTAAACCGGATGTCGTAATATTCGGAATAATGAGCGATAAGGATCACAAAAGTGCACTTAAGGAAATCCTTCAGTTTTCACGAAATGTAATTCTCACCAAACCTTATTACGAAAGAGCACAGGAACCAGGGGTGTTGTATGCTGATTCATCAATAATGAAAAACAGAAATAATTTAATGATAGGTTATAGCGTTAAAGGCGCGTTAGTAATTGCTGACAGAATGAAATACAGAAGAATTATGGTAATTGGCTCATTCTTTATGGTATCAGATGCTTTAAAAGCTTTGGGAATATATCGCATCCCAATGAAATAATATTACTCTTTAAAAGGTTTTTCTTTGTTATTATTTTTTTGATACTGCTTCAGCAGTTTCTTTATCTCGTTGTTGAATTTACGCTCAAAAACTATCATTATTGCAATTTGCTGGGATGTTAGAATTGATCTCATATCCGTAACAAACGCTTCGCGTTTGTTGTTGATCTGCTCTTCGTAATCAAGCAACTGATTTACTATTGAATCTAATCCATTTCCCGATTCAATGTTCTCTGTCATAAGCTTATAAGCTTTAGCTCTCTTTTTATTCAGGTCCTTCATATCTCCGGCAAATGCCTTATACTTATCCATAAAAACAGTTTTAGTATTGTCATCAAGCTCCAGCTTCTTTGTAAGCTTTTCAAGCTTTATTTCCTGCAGTTTTTCCCTGAAATCATCCTGTGCGTACGCTGGCTTCATTGATACAAACCCGAAGAACAGCAGGAAGATTAATATTTTGTAAGTTTTTTTCATTTTTAACGTAAACTTTTATTATAGTAGTACTTTTTTTTATAGATTGCTGTTTATGATCTCGTCGAGAAGCTGTGACTGTTCAGTATCATTTAGATTCTTCAATTCATTTTCAATTTCTTCATCAAACCCGGCTGCTTCCCCTGTTGCGAATATTGATGTTTCCTCAATATCAACTTCAACTGCAAGCTGTTCATCCTTTACTGTTTCTTTTACAAGATCATTGTTGTTAACAGATTTCTCTTCATCTTTTACTATATTATCATTTCTCTTAACATTATCTCTTTTAATAATGATATTTTGTTTTTCAACAGACTTATCCTGTTCATTTGTAAGGTTATCTTCTTTTTTATTTTCAACCTGTTTTTCTTTTATTTCATTGTTATCTTTTGATGAATCCTTTTTAATATTTTCAATCTTCTTTTCTTCAGTCAACTGAGTGTTTGATGGTTTTACAATGTAATATACCAAAGCAATCAAAATTACTGCTGCAATTGGTACAAGCACCTTCCATACTGCTGAGACTTTGTCCCACGAAAATCCTTTTGTCTCACGGCTTTCTATCTTTTCATGGATCCTGGGCAGCAATGAATTCCAGTATTGCGGCGCAGGTTCTGTGAATTTTACGGAACTAACGAAACTGAAAGTCTCGTTCATTTCATAGTAAAATTTCTTCAGCTCCGCAGATTCACTTATTGCGCTTTCAACAAGGATTCTTTCTGATTCACTCAACCCGCCTGATATATAATCAGGAATCATGAGCTGAATTTCTTCTATGTTTAATTTGTTGTTCATTTCTTAAGCAATTAGTATTCTATTTTTCCCTTTAAGTAGTCCCCTATTTTTTTTACTGCGTGAAAGTAATTTGCTTTGATTCCACCTGTTGATTTACCCAGCATATCTGCGATATCATCATATGGAAGCTGGTCATAATATCTCATGTTAAAAACCGCTCTTTGCTGCGCGGGGAGTGTTTCAATAGCTTCCATTAGATATCTGCGTTTAGTTTCTTCATCAATCTTTTCATCCGCTCCTTTATCTTTTGTTTCGATCTGCTCTACAACCAGTTCAACGCTCACAGTATTTCTCACTTTAACTTTCCTTAAATGATTTATCGAATAATTTGTCGCTATCCTGTACAGCCATGTAAACAAATTCGATTCTTCCCTGAAATCCTTTAAAGCTGTGTGAACCTTAATGAAAACTTCCTGTGTTATATCATCTGCTTCATCGTGATCCTGTACCATCTTTCTGATTACCCAGTAGACCTGCTGCTGGTACTTTCTGACTATTTCATTAAAACCGGTAATATCACCGTTTTTAAATCTTTGTATCAGTTCAAGATCGTTATTTTTGTTCCCAATGTTCCCCGTCATTAGATGCGAGCTCAGAATTACCGGATTTGCAAATTATAAATTATTGATATCAATATGTTTAACTCTGCGATTTATTTTTTACAGCCCGCCTTATAACCCTACTTTTCATAGATATGACAACAAATTCACAAAAAAGTTTAATACATTTTTTGGTTACCGGCAAAAAAATAATCGATATAAAATACTGATTTTTTCAACAAATAATAGCATTTCATTAAGGATAAAAAAATGCTAAAATTGAAACTATTGTGTTCATATTTGCATTAAATTTATTGTGGAATTGAGCTTAAAGTCAATAAAATTCGAAAGTTTCCTCAAAATTCCTGTAATTTTGATAAGTGTACTTGTATTGGTGGTGATAGTCACTCTTGTTGTCAAGTACACAGATATTGGAGGAACAACTACCATTGAAAGTCAATTCGCTGAAACCAAATCCTCAAATCCGGATGGTGTTATACCCCCTATAGAAACCGGCACCGAAAAGAAAAGTGATAATTATATCAAGAACGCCAGCTACAACAACGCAATAAACATTGAAAACGCCTTTTTGAACTGGCAGAATTTGTTCGATATCTTTTCTTTTAACCTGAACGATAGTACATTCAATTCGGCTGATTCAGTTGCCCGTTATGAAAACATGGTTAAAATCATCCGCAATCCCAACCGTAAATTCAATAAAGGCGGTTCAGACCAGATACTTGAGCAGTACGGTGATGTAATCCTGGAGGAATGTAAATACTACAATCTGGACTGGAGACTGGTACTGGCAATGATAAGACAGGAATCTGCATTTACGTCTGATGCAGTATCTCATGCGGGAGCTTACGGATTTATGCAGATAATGCCAAGAACAGGCTCAATGCTTGAGCAGACACTGAACCTGGAAGAACACCGCTCACCTGCTAACAACCTGAAAGCGGGTATATACTATTACGCAATGCTTGTTGGCAGATTCTACGGCACTGGTGATACCAATATGTACAAGTTCGCGCTTGCATCTTATAATGCGGGCTCGGGTCACGTTGAAGACGCGATGAGCATGGCTTATTATTTTAACCAGGATTACAAAGATTGGGATATTGTTAAGGAATACATGAAGCTGCTTGCGCCGGGCAATGGTTCACTTCATCAACTGGTATGGAGCTCCAGACCGCCGCACGGTGTATTTGCTAACTGGAAAGAACCGTATAACTACGTAGAGAACATTAGCTGGTACTGGACTCAGTACAAAAAACTTTATCCAATCCCTGAAGATAACAAAAAATCAGGTAACACTAAAAAGAAGAAAAAATAACCACCAATCCTGAGCGAACTGCTTTAGCAGTGAGAGAAGGATCTCATTCAATATGCCAATAAACTTTAAGATTTTACTAATACTTATATACGCGCCAATTGTGGTCTTTTCCCAGGATACGATTAATTTCAAACTATACGATTCGCTTAAAACAAAGACTGAGGATAGCCATAAGAGCAAAATTACGATTAACACCATTTCAAAACAGGACCCTGACAACCTCGATTGCCGTCTTTTCCGTTCAATTAACAATTCACGCTCACCACTAAAAACAAAAGTACTCAACACTTTCGATAACTCAATGCTGCCGGTAGCAATAATGCTGCCGCCATCGCTCTTTATATACAGCAGGGTTAAACGAAATACATATGATGAAAACTCAGCGTACCTGTTATTCGCTTCAGAATTCACAAACTTCGCGGTCACATTTGGAATAAAGACTTTTATCAAAAGGGAGCGCCCTTTGAATGCCCTGAAGAATGTTCACAGTAAGAAAATACCCGTTCTTGACGTATATTCTTTCCCTTCGGGCCACGCAAGCACGACATTCGCTATGGCAACAGCCTTTGCGCTTCGCTATCCGGCATATCCTCAAATTTACGCACCAATGTACGCCTGGGGGGTCATAATTGCTTACGCAAGACCCTACTTCGGGATGCACTATCCAAGCGATCTGCTTGCAGGAGCATTGATCGGCAGCGGATCTTCCATTCTGGTTTATTCCTTGAGAAAGGAGTTATTCCGTTTTAAAAACCAGGTTCTGGGTGAAGATAAATCTGATGAGGGTTCTATAAACGGAGGAGTTTTGACTTTCTTTGGCGCTGCGTTTGCAGTAAGCGCTATTTTTGATAATTTTATTTTTAAAGAAGACCCGGGCAAGCGGTTCTTTATTTCACCCTGGATGGATAACAAACGAGGCGGGTTAAATGTAAAATGGAAGCTTTAGGCTTCCATTTTTTTATATTACTTCATTTGATAAGTCTTCAAAAGTCTTAATATACTGCAAAAAAAACTACAACCGGTACTTAACTACTTAATCTTGGCGAGCATCAGACTTTTGAAGTCTTATGATATCTTTTTTTTAGATTAATCCCCTATCTTAGAATCAAGTGGTCCGTTCAAGCCGGTGTACTGAGTCAGCTCAGCTACCAATGCACCAATAACGATCTTCATCTTAACTTTCACGGGAATCTTACGCTCATCATCACTCAAATATATGTAGATATCAGAAGTTTTATTGGTAAATCCTTCTTTAAGCATGGGTCTGAGTATGAAGGTTTTGAACTCACCTGCTGCCACGTCAACAGTTTCCCTGCCTTCAAAGCGTATATCAAGAGGATAAAAATTATCTTTATAGAAATAATTCACAGTTACAACATCCCCTTCATTTTTTCCTTTCCAGTCAAGTGTCCTGGCATAATAGAACGAGGATATGAGATCCTGAACATACTCATTCTTTGAAATGTAAGTTTTATCTTCAACGTAATTCACTTTTGTGTATACTTTCAGACTTTCCTGGATAAAAGTAGCCTCAAAATCACGTTTGAAATCACTTTCCCTTATGTGCTGTTCAAATCGCCATGGAAAAATACCTGATGCATCAATAAATGTCTTATAATTATCGCGCACTTTGTAGATCTTATCAAAGCTTGAGCGTGAATTTACATCGAAGTTCACTTCATAAGTCTCACGGTTATTATACATGAATGGTGATGGCGATACTGTCATAAACGCCTCGGCAGCGGTTATAAAGCCATAACTCACTTCAAACGAGAGCCTTTCGCCATATGAAAAGGCATTGTTAGGCTGTGTCCTGAATTGTGAGAATGTAATTCCGGTGAAAACCAACAAAAAAGCTATTATTCTTAATGATCTCATATATTTTTTAATTTTTTCTATCTTACTTTATTCCTGAAAAGCTATTTGGAATCATTTTCATCTTTTTTTGAATCATCTGGCTCTTCCTTGGGTCTGGTTAGCAGCTTTTTATTGAACTTAGAATTAAATTTTATTTCAGTCATTGCTACATCACCGGTTTGGCTCTTAATTGAATAAGGCATTGTTATTCCTGTTGAGCCAACCTCCCTGAAGTCAGAGAAGTCATTTGTCATTCCACCCTTAATCTCTCTAACCTTGTTAAAGGTCTTCATATCAAAATATGAGGTCGAAGTAGCCATACTATCCCTAATCAGGTCAATAACATAACACTCTTTACCGTCAATAGTTTCATTTTGCAGCATTTCAAAGGTGATGCCATGTGTTTTAGGGTCTATGAAATTCCCCCACATAGAGCCTTCAACATTTTTGGAATTCTTCTCAATTTCTTCTTCATTCAGATCCTTTATCATTGCGCCGAATTTCATCCAGCCCTTCTTTTTGCCTACATCAATTGCCTGCTGCATACTGAATTGGGCAGTGTTTATATCCATATAAACATACTTTTTACTGAAATAGATCACGATGGTACCCTTTTGCTCACCATCACCCATATTCCCCTTCATGCTGATAGATTCAATTGAAGCCAGTGCATCCTTACCACCTGAAGCCTGAATATAATTATCAACCACATCCTGAGCCGTTTTAACCGGCTTAAAATCCTGGCTGATACCGCTAAATATCACGAAAAATAATGCTAAAACAACAATAAATTTATTCATTATTTGTTTAATTCCATATAATTATTTATAAAATTGTAAACTTCGTTTGGTTCAATATCGTTCATTACATCCCTTGAATTATCATCCTCGTCCGGAACGAAAATCTTCTTTTTATCGGTCAAGGGTCCCCACCTTAAGGGACTTTCGACCTTTACAGGTGAGTATAATCCAACCACAAAAGTACCAACAGCAGCCGCAATGTGTATGGGCCCGGTTGAATTCCCCAAAAACAGCTTTGCCACGCTTAACAATGCAGCCAATTCTTTTAAACTCAGCTCAAAAACCTCAAAAATCCTGTTATTTGGCGGGAGCTGCCCCGTTATTCTTTTAACCTGTTCTTCATCAACTGTTGTTCCGGTTAAAACCACCTGATAACAATTATTTACATTGGCCAGAATTACTTCCAGCAATTGTTTGAAGTTGGAGTTACTCCACACTTTAGCGGAGCCCAGCGACGGGATATGGATGACAATAAACCGCTCATTTTCATTGAACCCAAAAACTTTGAGCTTACCTAAAGCAGACTCAACGTGCTCGTTTTTTACTTGAAGCTTGACCTCTAACTCTTTATCGTAAACAATGTTAAGCTTACATAGCAAATCCAGATTATAGGTGCTTTCATGCTTTAAGGCTTCCTTCCTGTGCTGGTAATGAGGCAAGTTAAACAGGAAAGAATACCATCTGTAACCGGTCCCTATCCTGTATTTCACTCTGCTAAGAAACAAACCTAAGGCTACTTCAAATGTTGGGTAAACCGCTATTGCCAGGTCGTACCTATTTTCCCTGCAAATTGACTTAACCTTGCCTGCCGTTACCTCATCAATAGCATGTACTTTGTTTAACCCCGGATAGTCATAAATCAGCTCATAGACCCTTTGCTGGACTAGAAAATCTATCTTTGCTTCAGGATAAATGTTCTTAAGCGCATCAACCATGGGTAAAGTAAGCAATACATCACCAATGCGATCTGTTCTGCATAATAGAATGCTTTTTGGCTCTGCGATTAATTTAGTATTTCTTGCGATTTTTTAGTAAATTTATAAATTAAATATAATTTTTTTTCTTCTCACTAAAAAGTAAAATCGCAACTTGCCATTTATTGGCAATATTGTATATTTATTGTAATCTGCAGATATGAAACAACTAATTCTCGCTATACTTCCTGCTTTGATGCTGTGCAATTTTGCCTGCTTTTCGGGGAAATCACCAGGCTCTGATGGCACTTCGGGCAGTCAATCTACTACATTACCCGAAAGTACCAAACAAACCGATAGCAATCAAGTAAGTAACAATACCGGTAAACAGGATTCAACTATGAACACAAATAAATTCACAGATCTTCAAAATGATGCATTTAAGCTGCACTACGACGCAATTGTTATTGATACACATAACGATATACTTATGCCAGTCTTCTTACAGGGCGCAGACCTCCTTAAAAATAATCCCGGTACACAATCAGATATAATTAAATGGAAACGTGGCGGACTTGATGTGCAGATGTTTTCAATCTATGTACCTGAGCGATACAAATCTAACCACTTCAATTATGTGATGAAGCTTATTGATAAACTTGAAGAAACGCAGGCAGAAAATCCGGAAACATTTGATTTATGTAAGAATTATGAAGAGCTTGAATCAGGCTTAAAAGCAGGCAAATTTGTTGCGTTAATGGGCGGGGAAGGCGGCAATATGGTGGAAGGTTCAATGGAAAACCTTGAAACACTATACAGCCGCGGCGTGCGTTACCTTGGATTGACATGGAACACCAGCAATGCGATCGCGATATCAGCAAAGGATGAAACCGAACGTGGTAAAACCGGCGGACTTACTGAATTTGGCAAGGATGTTGTTAAACGAATGAATGAACTTGGTATGATGATAGATGTTTCTCACCTGGGTGAAACTGCATTTTGGGATGTTGTTGAGCTTAGCAATGCCCCAATAATAGCATCACACTCCAATTGCTACTCGCTGGCTCCCCACTACCGCAATTTGACCGATGAGCAGATAAAGGCCATTGCAAAATCTGGCGGATATATAGGCATTAACTTCTTTTATAAATTCCTTGACCCAAGCGGGAATCCGGGTGCAATAAAGAACGCGCAAAGCAAATACAGGAATGCCGCAAATAAATTTGCTGATGAGTACGGCGATGACCTTGTTGGCTTCAATGAAAAACGATATGAATTCATTACCGATAATCCCGTAAACAACGGTACATCTGTTGATGTATTGGTTGATCATATTGATCACATTGCGAAGCTTGTTGGTGTAGATTACATTGGATTGGGCAGTGATTTTGACGGCAGTATCGTGACTGTAAACGAAATATATGATGCGACCTGTTACCCCATAATAACCAAAAAGCTTGTTGAGCGCGGCTACACCGAGCAGGATATCCGCAAAATACTTGGCGGTAATTTTTTGAGAGTGTTTAAGCAGGTATGCAAATAACGAAACCTCACGAACAAAGGGTTGCAACCCCTTGTTCTTTGTGAACAATGAAGATCCCCCAATCCAAAATAGACGAAATATCCTCATCACTTGATATAGTTGATGTAATTTCCGCATACACACCTCTGCGTAAAGCAGGGCGGAGCTTTATGGGGCGGTGCCCTTTCCACGAAGAGAAGACTCCTTCATTCAGCGTATCACAGGAAAAAGGAGTTTATCACTGCTTTGGCTGCGGCAAGAGCGGTAATATGTTCACATTTATTATGGATACCGAGAATGTTACATTTTTTGACGCAGTGAAACTGCTTGCTGATAAGGCTAATGTTACCATTGAATACGAAAACGAACCATACGACCCTGATAAAAATAAAATTGAGCTCTATTACGATATTAACCGCAAAGCCGGAAAGTATTACTATGATAAACTCATGAGCCGCGAGGGTGCATATGCTAAGGAATACCTTAATGAACGCGGCTTGAAAGATGATACGATAACAAAATTCGGGCTG
>JBHEKV010000068.1:0-50700 GCA_041859235.1 Ignavibacteria bacterium
AAACCCCGGCATTGCCGGGGTTTTCATTTATAGAAAATTTTTTCTCTTACGATACAAAAGGGCATGCCGCAGTGTGTCCGGTCGACTTTTCCTCAAGAGGCGGAACAGCATCAGCGCATACGGGCTGAGCTATCGGACAGCGCGTTCTGAATCCGCAGCCGCTTGGTTTCCTGAGTGGTGTGGGTACATCACCCTTTAGAATTACACGTTCTTTATTCCTGAACTTTGGATTAGGAAGCGGTACTGCCGAAAGCAGTGCCTTGCTGTATGGATGAACAGGATGATGATAAACTTCCCTGCCGGAGCCAACTTCAACAATGTTACCTAAATACATAACAGCAATCCTTGAACTGATATGTTCTACCACAGAAAGATCATGAGCAATGAACATAATGCTCAGGTCAAATTCTTTCTGCAGCTCCTGCATAAGGTTTATTACCTGCGCCTGGATCGATACATCAAGCGCGGATACGGGTTCATCGGCAATTATCAGCTTTGGATTAGTTGCCAATGCTCTTGCGATACCGATCCTCTGCCTTTGGCCCCCCGAAAATTCATGCGGGTACCGTTTTGACTGCTCGGGCTGCAAGCCTACTTTTTCGAGCAGCATAGAAATTCTCTCAAGCCGTTCGTTCTTGGGCATATCCGTATGATACAGCATCGGTTCTTCAATTATCTGTCCAACTGTAAGCCTTGCGTTAAGCGATGAATATGGGTCCTGGAATATCATTTGTATCAGTCCCCGGTATTTCCTGATCTCATTTCGGGAAAGTTTAGTCAGGTCTATCATTTCACTGCCCGTATTAAGCAGTACTTCTCCTGTTATATCAACATCAGGTGTAGAAAATTTCAGAATGTTAATAATGGCTTTGCCTAAAGTTGATTTTCCGCAGCCTGACTCTCCCACAATTCCCAAAGTCTCACCCTGCTCCATAACAAAACTTACGCCATCAACCGCTTTTACTTCCGCTACTTTCCCGAGGAAAACTCCCCCGTGAACAGGAAATTTTACTTTCAGGTCTCTAACTTCTAATATATTGCTGTTATTCATATCTTAACTTTAAAAAACCTTCATTTTAAGAAACGCCGCTTTTTTGAGAAACGTTAATTTTTGGAGAATTCAACATCGCTTCCGGGTTTGTGATCAAATGACACCTGACCGATCTGCCGGGCGAAATCTCTGCCAGCTCAGGCTCAACCTCAGTGCAGAACTGCACGGCTTCTGTGCACCTGGTACAGAATTTGCACCCCTTGGGAAGCTCGAGTATATGCGGAATTATTCCCGGAATAGCTTTAAGCTCTTCGTGAGTATCTTTATATGGATCAGGCAGTGATTGCAGCAGACCTTTTGTGTAGGGATGCTTTGGATCATTGAATAACCCGAAAATATCTCCAATTTCCTGGATCTTTCCGCCGTACATAACTATAACCCTGTCACTTATCTCAGCAACTATTCCAAGGTTATGTGTGATAAGCAGAATAGCTGAATCCTCTCTTTGTTTCTTAATTTTTATCATAAGGTCAAGTATCTGCGCCTGTATTGTCACATCAAGGGCTGTTGTTGGTTCATCCGCTATCAGCAGAGAGGGATTGCATGCAAGCGCCATGGCTATCATAACCCTTTGCCGCATACCGCCGCTGAATTGATGAGGGTAGTCCTTCATTCGTTTGGCAGCATCGGGAATGCCGACTGCCTCGATCATTTCAATCGCTTTTAACTCAGCTTCCTGTTTGCTTATCTTTTCGTGGGTTAAGATAACTTCTGTTATCTGCTCGCCTATCTTCATTACGGGATTGAGCGAAGTCATGGGCTCCTGGAATATCATAGCAATTTCATAACCGCGGTACTTCTTCATTTCTTCATAAGAGAGCTTTAGCATATCCACACCTTTGAACATTACTTCGCCGGCAACAATTTTTCCGGGCGGGTCCGGTACTAAGCGGGTAAGTGAATATGCAGTCACTGATTTACCGGAACCTGATTCTCCCACTATTGCAAGTACTTCGCCCTCATGAATATCAAAACTAACATCATCAACAGCTTTTGCGGGAAACTTCCCTTTAAGTTTCTTATCTTCTGCATAGAATTTCTTTAGAAATTCCTCTTTCATGTATTCTGTGTGTGCCTCTAATTGTTTATCAGTGGCTTCAACAAAAAAATAGGTCCGTAAATTTTTAACTTCTACAAGTTTCTTCATATAGTTACCTCAGCCTTGAATAAACTTTCGGGTCAAATGCTTCTCTTATTGCTTCACCAATAAACACGATTGCTATAAGCGTCAAAAACATAGCTCCCAGCGGCACAGCAACAAGCCACCAGTTATTGATATCGGTCATACCCTGCCTTACAAGCTGTCCCCAGCTTGGTGTTGGCGGCGGCAGCCCGAAACCAAGGAAATCAAGTGATACTAATGCGCTGATATCTGCAACAATCGCAAAAGGTGCAAATGAAATAACCGGTGTTAATGAGTTTGGCAAAATGTGCTTAAAAATTATAGTTCTGTTCTTTGCACCAAGTGATACTGCCGCGGAAACATAGTCTCTTGCTTTTTCCCTGTAGAACTCACCTCTAACATAATAAGTAATTCCCATCCAGCTGAAAGCTGTTAAGATAAATACCAGCAGAATGAAATTAGGCTGTAATATTGAACTTACGATTATCATTACATACAGGAATGGCAGCGTACTCCATATTTCTATTATACGCTGACCGAAGATATCAACTTTCCCGCTGAAAAATCCAAGCATTGCACCTATTGATACGCCGATCAAATATGCAAAAAACGTTACAACCAGCGCAAAAGATATTGATATATTAAACCCGTACATCGTCCTTGCAAAAACATCCCTTGCTCTGTCATCAGTACCGAAGATGTGTTTTGCAGATGGCGGATGCGGAGGTGAGCCTTCAGTTTCATCAAGCAGGTTTTCGTTGGGACTGTAGGGATAAAAAGGCATTAACACCCAATTGTCACTATTATCACTGCTGAAAGTTTCCTTCAGCCTGCGGTAATTTGTTTCGCCGTAGCCTTCCTGGCCAAAAACTGAAGGTTCGTATATTCCGCTTTTAAACAACGGGAAATAGTACTCGCCATTATACTTCACCATTATTGCTGTATGATTAATAAATAATGGCAGCAGGAAGGATATTCCGTACATGAATACGAGCGCCAAAAAAGCATAGTACCCGCGCTTAATACCCTTGAACTTTCTCCAGCGTTTTTTGAAGATCGAGATTGATACTTTATCTTTGTTTTTTTCCTTCTTCATATTTAAGAAGTTTTACTCATTATTTTATTTAAAACTTAAAACTAATCCAAAAAGAAATTTACTTGAACCTTATCCTTGGGTCAAAAATCGCATACAGCATATCAGATATGATATTTCCGATCAGCAGAAGGAACGAGGAAATAACAAGTATTCCCATAGTCACAGGATAGTCACGCTGCTCAATTGACCTGAAACCAAGAAGACCCATACCGTTAATATTGAAAACTGTTTCTATGAGGAAACTGCCTGCAAGTATGAGCGATAAAAAATGGCCAAGTCCGGTTGCAAGCGGAATGAGTGAATTACGGAGAGCGTGTTTAAATATTACCCGTTTTTCTGAAAGACCTTTGGCAAAGGCAGTTCTGATATAATCCTGGCTCAAATTTTCAATAACTGAATTTTTGGTAAGAATTGTGAGTGTTGCAAAGCTGCCCACCAGGTACGAAGCAACCGGAAGCACTGTATGATAAAACTGGTCGGTTACTTGTCCCCAGAAAGTGAGGTTATCAAAATCTTCTGAACGGAAACCACCAAGCGGAAATACATCCCAAAGGCTTCCGCCGCCGAATATCACAAGCATAATAGTACCAAATGCCCAACCCGGTATTGAGTATCCCATGAAAACAAGAATTGATGATACGAGGTCAAACTTGCTGCCGTTTTTAACGGCTTTGAAAACTCCGAGAGGTATACATATAAGGTATGTTAAAGTAAACCCTATCAATCCAAAATATATAGAAATTGGAAACCGTGATATAATAACATCCCAAACAGGTTCAGCATAAACGTATGACCTGCCAAGATCAAGAGTCAGCATATTACCAAGCCATCTGAAATATCTCTCATGAATCGGGAGATCGAACCCATAAAACTTCTTCATCTCCTGCAAAGCAGATTCCGGGATCTCAATTCCCCCGGAAACATTTTGCCCTGAAGTACCCACTTCACCGCCCTGCATCTGTCCGCCCATTCTGAGCTTCAGCAGTTCCCTTTCAAGCGGACCGCCCGGAACTATCTGCAGAATGAAAAAAGTGATCAGGGTTATACCCAGGAAAGTTGGAATAATTAAAAGGAACCTGCGGATAAAATATGATGTCATATGATTGAAATTATTTCCGGTTTTTATGAAAAAGCATTTCTGTGTTGAAATCCTTTAAGATAATATTACCGGGTTATTTTGTTTTTATTGATGTAACTGTGGGTAAAGCGATAGATTAGCTGCCTTCAATCATTAAATGAAGGCAGCTATATTTTGGTTTATCTCTTTTACTTTCCTGAAGCTTCTTCCTGTTCTTTAACTTTCAGCCAGTACTTCTGATCAACTTCTTTAACTTCAATTTTCTTTTTGGGATCAGATTTCACCGCGTCATATTCCGCAGCTTTTTCGGGGTCGTAATACCACAAAATACATGTAAAAAGATAATCCGAAGTTCTGGGAAGTATCCATTCAGGGTACGAGAACTTGTTGTGGAAAGCAATTCTCTGGTATGGAGCGTACCAGCCGAACCCATATCCAAAATAATTACTTGCGATACCGTCAATTTCTCTTACGATTTTTACTCTTTCTTTTTTATCATAGGTTCTATTGTACAGGTCGCAAAGTTCGTCTATTCTTGCATCTTTTATTCCCGGCCAGTTAGTAGTATTAGGTGCATCGGCAGTATTTGATTTCAGCGAACTCTCCGGATTTGGTGTCCGCAATCCTGTCCATGCGGTTACAAGAATGGTGAAATTCCTTTCATTACCAAGCTTAAATCTTGTCGTACCGTCAATTTGCTTAAGGTTCAGTTTAATGCCGGCTTTTTTCAGATCTTCCTGAAAGATGGTTAAATATCTTTCCTGACCCGGACCGCCATCAAATGGCAGATCAAGCTCAAATACTTTGCCGTCTTTAACAAGATAACCATCTGAATTTTTATCTTTCCAGCCTGCTTCTTCAAGAAGCATCCGGGCTGAGTCCAGGTTAAAACCGATCTTTGGATTATTAGGATTTTCATATACTGAACCCGGGTAGTATGAATATTCAGGCATATATGAATCAAAGAAAAGTTTTTCGTTGAATTTTTTTCTATCCCATAAGTATGTTACGGCTTTTCTTATCCTGATATCATCAAACGGGGGTTTACGCATATTGAATACTAGCCCCTGCACACCATTCGGATTCTCATTAAACACTCTGTACCTTGCAACAAGGCCGCGTTTGAATTCATCAAAATCAAATCTTTCAGCCCACCACTGCGCGCGGTTGACTGAGTACACATCAATATCCCCTTTTTTAAATTTTTCGAATGCAAGCGATTCATCCTGGATAACTTCAAGCTTAATTGCATCAAAATTGTTTATTCCTATGTTGAATCTTTCTTTCTCGGCCCAGTAATCACTTCTTCTGCGGAATGTTACTGACTGACCTTTATTGATATCTTCTTTCAGCAAAGCATACGGTCCTGAACCCGGAATTACATCGAACTGGTATTTATCTAAATACTCTGAGCCTTTAATATTGCCGATATAATGAGCCGGTAAAATTCTCATTGAACCTGAAAAATACAGGAACTGTCTCCAGTTTTCTTCCTTTGTTTTAACCGAAACAATATATTTACTTTCTGCTACAGGCTGTTCATAAGTGCCGTATAAAATGTTTGAATAAGCTTCAAGAATTCCCGGATCAACCTGAAGTTTCCACGTTGCCACAACATCTTCGGCAGTAACCGGTTTGCCGTCTGCCCATCTTGCATTGGGGTTTATCCTGTACCAGAATGTCTTTTTATCATCAGAGATCTTCCAGTGAGTTGCCAAACCGGGGATCCATTCTTCAGTTACAGGATCCTGGGCTAACAAACCCTCATAAATGAGTCCCATTTCCATCAGATTATTAACATAAGAATTCGCATCTTTCCCCACATTTCTCAACGTATTAGGGAAGTCCGGTATCCTCATACTGAAAGAGCCGCCCTTGGTGGCATTAGAATCGCCGGCGATATTATAATTAGTTGCTGTCTGCCAGCCTTCGCCTGTAAAGCCATTTCCGCCCTGTTCAGGCGGAACGGATGGATCAGCGCCAGGAGGCGTATCAAACTGTTTTACAGAAACAGGTTTTGTATCAATTTGTTTTTTGGGTTTTGTGGATTTGCCGCAAGAGACAAATAAAGCTGAAATAACTATTAGAACTAAAGCTAATATAATTGCTCTGTTTTTCATACCTGATGCTCCTTATTATTATGTAAATAACATCTGATTTATCTGTTAACAAATATCATAAAACGAAACAATATAAGAAACCTCAAAATTCGGGAACACAGGAAGGAGCGGTACTGTATTCCCCGGCTTTAAGAGATATGTTCTTATTTGATCAAAACCATCTTTATGGTTTGAGAAATCCCGCCTGAGCTAAGTTTGCAGAAATATGCACCACTGGGGAAATTCTCTGCACTCCAGTGAATTTCGTATACTCCGGCCTTAATATACGAATTCAGCAATACCGCATTTTCCCTGCCTGCGGCATCAAAAACAGATAGTTTTACATTAGATGCCTTGGGAACAGAAAAGTTTATACGGGTTTCAGGATTAAACGGATTAGGATAATTCTGCTTAAGTGAATATGCAATAGGGATTTCGCCGTTCACGGGCTCAATCCCAATGTTTGTATGCTCAGTATGAAGGTACGTTAATATATTCATCGATAGCGCTTCAATATATGCAGGATTATTGAAAGTCTGTGAGCTTCCTGAGTTTGAAAGGATCACAACTCCGCCCTTCACACCCGTAAGTGAGTCGTTATAAAAAGTAATAAAGCTGTTATATCCCGGAGTTCCGCCATCTTTCATCTGGATCCATGGATTATTAAGCTGAAAATTCAGCCTGTTTGAAGACCATGCCATTCCCTGCCATTTTTGCGTTGGCTGCCCGGGATTCATTCTTTTGATATGTTTATGCATAGTATCAAGCAGAGGGTTTAGGCTTGAATTCAGAAGTTTCATCTGGTACTCCAGGTAACGGGTCATATCTTTAATTGTAGAGCGTATCGCTCCCGCGCCATCAAATGCAGGCCATGTTGATTTATTGCTATCTGCGGCTACCCATACACCAGAATTATTCTTAATATATCCTTTTGCCGAATGCAGTATCATTGATAGGTTTCGGGTGATTTTGGTATCAGGCATTCCAAGTGAATCGGTTATGAATTGCTGAAACAATTGCTCTATTGAATCCCGCCCCGCATGCATTGTTAACCCCGTTGCAAGTGCGGCAAAACCCAGGTTGCTGTATGTCCAAATTGAATCAGGCTTTGTAACAAGATGACATGTATCAAGATACCTGAACATTCTGTTCAAGGTATACGGGTATGATGTCCCCGGAGGTTCATCAACCAATCCGGAAAAATGCGTTACAAGCTCCAGCAGGTTTATTCTTGTTGTATCATTGCCATTTACCCAATACGGCACTCGGAGTGTATCCGGGAGATAATTTTCGATCAGGTCCCACCGGTTTGCCATATTATACCTTAACATATAAGCCATAACCATTGCCGTAAAAGTTTTTGTAACCGAGCCAATTTGATATACAGTATTGCTGTCAGGTCTTTCGTGGGTTGACCTGTTTTTCTCTCCGTAATAGAACAATCTCCTTAAATACTCATTTGTATTAGGATTATGATACACAACACCTATTGAGACACCAACAGTTGTATCGCTGTAATGAACCCTGAAAAGTGAATCAATGGCTGATTTGAAAGGATCACCCTGTGAAAATGCAGTTCCCGCTATCAATAGAATTAAAACCGCTGCTCTTAGTATTACTTTCATAGTAGAATTGAAATCAGAAAACCCGGCATACAATAGATACCGGGTTTTTAGAGGTTATGTTATTTTACAAGTATCATTTTCTTAGTCTGCACAAAATCACCTGAGACGAGCTTATAAAAATAAACGCCGCTGCTGAACCGAGATGCGTTCCACTCTGCTTTATATGTGCCCGCTTTCAGCTCGCCATTTACCAGTTCTTCAACCTGCCTGCCAAGAGCATCATATACAACTAATTTTACGTTTGATGTTTTCGAAACATCGAACTTAATAGCAGTACTTGGGTTAAAAGGATTTGGATAACTTTGATACAGCCTGAACTCACCGGGAATTTCATTTGAAACAGGATTCACGCCTATAGTATTATGATTTCTCGTTAAGATCCAGTACATAACATTAGACTGACTTGAACCATTATCAAAATTTGTATTGGTATGTCCGTAAAATTTCCAGAAGTTCAACGCTGTCTGCGGGTAGGCTGTCGCCTGTATTCCAACATTAATAGTTGTCCAGTTCCAAACTGTTGTATTAGTGTTTGTTGAATCAAAACATGGCGTATTACGCAGACCGTTGGGTGAGTAATCATATATCTGTTTGGCAAATGCAATGTTGCTCCAGAACTGTTCTGTCACGGGAGTAACAGGAATAACCTGGATACCGGTTGCATAGTAATTAACTGAACCGAAGAATGTACTTGCATCAATCCTGCCCTGGTACAGATTTGTAACAGTTTTAAACTGATCTGTATACACTGCCGGGTAAACTGGATTGGTTTGATTTGCATAATAATATTTTTGTGTTGCCCTCACTTCCTGAGAAAGCATCAGCTGCCCCTGGTTAAGCATATTGCTGTACTGTGCGTTTGGAGCAGCATTATTCATTGCAAGGCCAAAAAGATATAAACCATACCATGCGTTGGCTGCTTCGCTGGAGCTTTCCTGGTTCTTACCGCCACCATAAGGAACCAATCCGTTTGCCCATGAATTACCGTCATACCAATCTTTGTAACGCTGCAAGGCAAAGTAGTTATCGCCACGGCTTGGATTGGCAATTTCCCGGGCAAGATCAACTACGCGGTTTGAGTAATAATTTCCGTTTGCGGTAAACCACGACGCGTTTTTCTTTGCAACAACAGCCGCTGCATACAGCAAATAGCCGTAGTGGAAATGATGGTCATTGTACAGCGCGCTGCCAAAATCAATTCCGTTATTCTGATTCAGCGAATCATGTGAACGGCTTGAAATTATACCCCTGAATTTTGTGTCATACAAAAGTGAATCCTTTTGGTAAGGCACTCCGTTGTAAAATATTGAGCTATTACCATTCAACCATTTACCCAGAAAAATCTGCAAAGAATCACGCATTGTTGCTGCAAGGGGCTGCATTGATGCATATCTTGTCTGGTCCCTGTCATACAGCTCATCGGCAATTTCTATAATTCTTCCAAGCTTTGCCAGAGATTTTGCTGCACTATATATATCCATCCATTGATACTGCCTGTTGAAATTTACCAAGTCACCCTTCACATAGTACTTTAACGTATCGCACCACTGCAGTGGTACGTTCGCAAGTCCGCCTGAGCGCGGACTCCATGAATACCCGGGCAGCTGTTCCGTCATGCTCCAGGTTTTTGTTTTAACTTCACTCATTGTACCTTTTAATACCTGATACTTAAGAATGTTTGTTGTACTTCCTCCGGGTAATATATCAACATGATGAGGAAGAGCCATCATTAATAATGAGTCTCCTGTAAGTGAGCCTTCATTATACCGGGTGAAGTTAAAGTTCAGTGCCGCAGTCGGGCTTCCGTTCGGTATCGATGCTCCAACCTCGCCCCTTATTGGCACAAATTTTGCATACGAGCGAAGCAGTGTTTTGCGGCTTGTTGTATCAGCAATATTTGGGTCATTGGCATAAGTTAAATGTGCTGCCCTTATGTACCCTGTGAAATTAGATGTTCCAATCAAGCCCAATGTTTGAGCCGCCTGACTGAACTGAAGTGTAATTGATTGTGAACTGAAAAGCATCCATGTTTGTGAACGGTATAAATTCGGGTCACCAACAACTGTCTGCACTTTGAACTCTGTGCCGGTAAAAGTCTGGTTCGCCGCTGCAATCACATCATTCACTTTCCAAACTGCCGGTGAAGGGAAATAAATTGCAGGTGTAACATTATTGTAGAACATTGTTACGTAAGGCATTCCCCTTACAATTGGTGCATAATAATAATTGTTTGTATTGGTTGTGTTATAAAATTTTATCGTTGCCGAAAGATCTGTATAGTCATTCCTAATGATAGGAGTAAAATTTGCGGGATTTGTAGTTCCGAAGTACATATATGCACCGTTATCCCAGTTAACAGTCGGGAAGATGCCGCCTGTTGTTGTTACAGCAAATGGTTTATAATTTATCCCGAGCAGGGCCCTTGGATTTGAATAACCAATGTAGTTATACCCGGAACCAATGTTGTATGGGTTTACCCATGCGAAATTCTGACCAACTGAGCCCTGGGGATTCGGATAAGCCGTCCCATACAGAAAGAATAAGTTAAACCATGCATTGGTTGGATATGGAGCAGTTAAGCTATCTAATATAGTATTGCCAGTTATTGGAACTTTGCTTGCAACCTGCTGCCAGGTTGATTGCTGCTGGGTTGTTGAAAATGGTGTACCGTAATTCCATTGAGAAAAACTGCTATAAACAATAACCAGTAAAATAAAAACAGTCACAATGAATTTCAATAAATTATCCTCCGAATAATTATACAATAAGCCTGTAATATGAGAATATATCAAAAAAAAAGCAATCCCTGTAATGGGATTGCTTTATAATAAACACAAATTTACAGCTCATTTTACCAAAACCAGCTTTTTACTTTCAACAAAAGAGCCTGCTTCAATTTTATAAAAATATACTCCCCCGGCTAATCCTGTTGCATCCAATTCTGTATAGAATTTACCCGCATTCAGGTTCTGCGATACTAATATTCTTGTTACTCTGCCAAGTATATCGTACAATTTTATGCTTACAAAAGCGGGTACCGGCAAATCAAAATTTATGCGGGTAACAGGGTTAAACGGATTCGGATAATTCTGATATAAGGCAAAATTCAGCGGAATTTCTGTGCTGACGGGATTCACCGAAAGAAGTCCCGACAGATTTGCTGTATAGATCTCCTGGTTTGGTGTACCTTTTCTGTCATCAGTCCAAACCGGAATTACTTTACCGTTGTAAGCATCTATTTGTATGTAGTCCCCGAATCTCACATCACCACCTGTGCCGCCAACTGGTGTAGCGGTAAAAGAAGAATCACTCATTAACTGGTTAAACCACGTTGTGCCTGCATCTGTTGAATAAGCAACATAAGTGTTCACCATAGATGCACCTGCACGGGTATCATAATAGATTGCATATAGTATGCCGTTATTATCGCATTGTATAACAGGCCAATACTGGTTGTTTGTCGTAACATCATTTACCCTTACGGGTGAAGCAAGCCAGTTCGCTCCGCCGTTTGTTGAGCGCTGGAACCAGACATCTGAATTACCGCCGCGCATGTCATCCCAAATCACATATACATTGCCTCTTGTTGAACCGTTCGAATAATCACAGCAAATGAACGGAAAGCCATTTGTAGTTGATACATTGCTTAACTGGTAATCAGCACCAAAACTTGTGCCTCCGTTTGTTGATTTATCAAACCGTATCCCGCCGGCATCCCAAACTACATAGATCTGATTTCCGGTGCCTGAACATATGTTTGAGCCCTGACCGGAAGTGTTATCACCAATATTTACAGTTGCAGACCAGTTCAGACCGCCGTTGGTAGATTTACGGAACTTGATTCCCGGTTGAGGTCCGAAACTTGTCCATGAAATAAATATATTATTGTATGTAGTATTTGTTAGAATAGGGTCACAGAAGATCCATTCCTTGTCTTCTCCTGCACCGCCGGAACCCGGCACTGCAACTGAATACAGAAAAAATGTTTGACCGTTATTGGTTGATTTATAAAGAAGCATATCCCTGTTGTACCCTGTAACAGGCTTCCTGGATGTACTTGATATATAAAAATTTCCCTGGGCATCAGTTGTTATCACAGGGTCGCTCTGTGATGTATGTTCCGGATTGGGGTCCGGCAGAAGCAGAGATGGTGCCCAAGTTGAACCTCCATCTGTGGAATATGTATAACCTATCCTTCTGACAATTGCGGGCTCGATGTATCCCAATCTGAAATCACGCCAAGCTGCTACAACGAAATTCGGGTTTACCCTGCTTATCCTGATCGAAGGTTCATTCTGAGGAGCAGTGTTAATTGATAGATTTTTATTTGTAAAGATCGCACTCGAGTAATCACCTTCAAAAGAGCCGGATGTCACCGGGACCATTGCTTCAGCTTCAGAATTTCCCGATTGGGGATAAAGGGTTGTTTGACTGATAAAAAACACTAAAAATATAATAAAATACTTCATTTTTTCTGAGTTTTACTTTATTGTTGAGTAATATTAATGAATATCAAATTAATAAATAAGTAAATATTTTCGTACCATAGGAGACTACTATTTTATGGCCAAAACTAAAAAAGAAAAAGAACCAAAAATCAAAATAAAAAAAGCGAAAAAAGGTGACTTTGAAAAGATCATTGACCTGGTAAAAGAGCTTGCTGCATTCGAAAAACTGGAAGGACCGGATGATATTGCGGTAAGAAGACTGTTTAAGGATACCTTTGGCAAAAGAAGGCTCATTAATATGCTGGTTGCAAAAGAAGGAAAAGAAATTCTTGGGTATGCAATATATTTTGAATCTTATTCATCGTTTCTTGCGAAGAAAACTTTATTCCTAGAAGATATTTTCATCACGCAAAGCAGACGCAATACCGGAATTGGAAAATTATTTTTCGACAGGCTGATTGAGATCGCAAATGATATGGGCTGCGGAAGAGTTGAATGGGCTGTACTCGACTGGAATATAGATGCAATTGCATTCTATAATAAGATCGGCGCCACACCGCTTTCGAACTGGGAATATTACAGGCTTACGCTTTAAAAAATTACAGGAGCATAATCCACAGAAACAAGGTTTTTAAAAGCACTTAAACAATTCATTGAGCAGCGATCATAAGATAATTTTATTTGACGGAGTGTGCAATTTGTGCAATGGCTCCGTCAATTTTTTTATTACCCATGATAAGAAAGATGTATTTAGATTCGCTGCGCTTCAATCTGATGTTGGGATAGAACTGCAGAAAAGATTGAATATCGATCATGAAAACATTGAGTCGTTTATACTTATTGATGGTGACAGGTATTACAAAAAATCCACAGCGGCTTTAAGAGTCGCGGGCATGCTGGGCTTTCCATATATCCTGCTTTATCCTTTGCTGCTTGTGCCTCCATTTATCAGGAATTTTGTTTATGATATAATTGCCAGGTACAGGTATAAATGGTTCGGAAAGAGATCAACATGCAGAGTACCCACTCAGCATGAAAGGAATAAGTTCCTGTAGAGCTTTGCAAACTGTTCACAATTACCCGCTAATCCCTTTATTTTGCACACTATTATTAATATATTTGCAGTGAAATGACTCCATTGGAGTAGAATTTCTGAAAATTTTCCCCAAATTTTAGCGTATTTTCAATTGATAAAGATAGCGGCCCGTTATTTAAAGATATTTGTATGGCTAAGCCTAATATTGTGCTCAAATTTATTCTCCCAAAACAGGCTCATCAGCCGCAATTCCACCGAAATACCGGTTTCATTTCAGCAGACGCTTCAAAACGATTACAGAAAACTGATAAACCTGAATGGTCAGTGGGATTTTTCTTCACCGCAATATAACGCATCCCAGATCACTATCCCCTTCTGCTATGATTTTAAAGGAAAGGTAACTGTTTCAAGAATGTTCAGCACTGGACTGGACTCGCCCAATGACTGGAACTTCATAATTTATTGCGACGGGATAAATTACCAGGCCGAGATCAAAATAAACGGCAGTTTTATTGTTAAGCATGAAGGAGGTTTCACGCCCTTTTCAGCGCCCATTGCGGAAGGATTGATCAAAGAGTCGGGTAATATAATTGAAGTAAAGATAGATAACACACTCGACGCCTCAAGAACTATTCCTTTGAAAAATACGGCAAATTATCCTAAAAATTACGGCGGTATTTACAGGGATATTTATATAGTTGCAGTCCCCAAAGTATATATTAAGAATTCAAATCTTCAGTCTGAAATTGATATCAATTTTAACGCGGATATTAAGAATACCGTTACAATTAGCGCTACAGATATTGACAGATACATAGGAACTGATAAAAAATTTTCTGTAAAGACAGAACTGCTGGATAGCTCAGGTACTGTAAAGGCTTCCAGTGAAGCAGTTCAGTTCTCGATTACTTCAAATTCAACAATTCAGGCAATTAATAAGTTTGAGCTCAACGGGCCGGTTTACTGGTCACCTGAGTACCCTTACCTGTACAAGCTGCGCGTAACAATTACACAGGGAGACCAGGTTGTTGATGTTTATGGTTCTGATTTCGGGCTGTATGAACTTGTTCGCAAACAAGGCAGCCTGATGCTGAATAACAGTGAATTCAAGTTTAAAGGTATTAATTACATAGAAGAATTCGGTGCTACTGGAATATGCGCAAATTACAGCGATATTGAAAGAGATATCAAGCTGATAAAATCTCTCGGATGTAATATCATTAAGATATACGGTAGACCCGCAAGTTCATACCTGATAGACGTTTGCAACAAATACGGTCTGCTTGTTATGGAAGAGATCCCGGTCTATACTGTTCCATCTTCAATACTTGAATCCGAGAATTTTCTTCAGCTGGCGGAAAATCAGCTTAACGAAGTAATTCTTTCACATAAGAACAACCCATGCATCTTCGCGTTTGGGCTTGGAAATGACTTTGATGTTACTGGGGCGGCGGGCCAGACTTATGTTAAAAGAATGGTGGCGGCGGCAAGAAATCTGGATAACAGGTTGTTGTATTATTCCACCCGCAATTACTACGAAGATAAATGCAGGGATCTGGTTGATTTAGTGGGGATAAATTTCTACGATAATGAACTTAGTCTCCTGAAGAATGCGGCGCCGGATATGAAACTGAAGAAGGACAAACTATTTGTATCAAATTATGGAAAGATAATTAATCCTTCAAACACTTCCGGTTATAGTGACCCTTCTTCGCTTGAATCGCAGTCAAAATTTATTGTTGATTTCATAAAGGTAAGCAAAGCATCACCGCTAATGGGAGGATTCTTTCAGTCGTTTACAGACTGGAATTCCGATATGCCGAACCTGAAGTTCCCGGACAGGACAAATCAGTACATGCGTACAAGCGGCTTGTATACGCTGTTTCGTGAACAGAGGCCGCCTGCAATTATTTTGAGGAAGGAATTCCTTGATGAAGATATACCTAATCTGAACATAGGAACCTTTTCAAAGGAAGCTCCGCTGGCGTTTGTGTTTACTGGTTTGATCTGCTTTATATTGTTTATATATCTCGCTAACAGCGTAAGAAGGTTCCGCGAAAACGTATGGAGAGCCTTATTCAGGCCTTTCATTTTCTACACTGATGTGAGAGAACAGAACCTTATTCCTACCTTTCACAATGTACTTCTTGCAATAATAATTTCCATCGGAAGCGGACTGTTTTTTGCGAACCTGTTTTATTTCTGGAAAGATTCACAGCTTCTTGATATTATGCTTTCTGTGATCTTATCTAATGATTCAGTTAAGATATACGCTGACCAGTTTATTTCAAATCCTGTGAAGCTTGTCGGAGCGCTTGCCGCAATTTCATTTATCAAGATCTTATTCATTACAATTGTGATCTGGCTTTTTTCACTTACTATCAAATACAGGGTAGGCTTTAATAATATATATACAATTACCGTATGGGGGCTGCTGCCCACAATCCTGCTTCTGGCAATAGGTACATTTTATATCAGAATACTGCAGGCAAATTCTGATTTTGTTGTTATTGGACTTGCAGCAGCCGGTTTTCTTTACCTGATCTCCATGTACAGGATCCTGAAAGGTACATACCTTCTCTTTGATACTTTTTTTGTCAAGGTTTATGCTTACGGAATTCTTTCAGTAGTATTGATTCTGGGAGGAACTATTTTCTACCTTAATACTACCAGGTTTGTATTTGATTATTTCAGGCTTGTTATGACTTTTTTAAAGCTTTAATAATATTGCTCTTCCGGGAGAATTGTTTCTGTATTTTACATAAAAAATCATTAATTTTGTGTTAAGAGACTTCAGGCTTCTTCCCGTTTTTTCTCGGAAATTATGATCCCGGGAACATTTTAATGTCAAGTGTTCTGTTTTAAACAATTCAATTATATAATTGTATTTAAGTAAACTAGAAATTTTCGGGTTTAAGTCTTTTGCTGATAAAATAACAGTTGATTTTGATGCTGGTATGACGGCAATTGTAGGTCCCAACGGCTGCGGCAAGACCAATATTGTTGATGCAGTCCGCTGGGCTATTGGAGAACAAAAAGCCAGCGTTCTGAGAAGTTCTACAATGGAAAATGTCATTTTCAACGGAACAAAGAACCGAAAACCCCTTGGCTACGCAGAAGTTTCCCTCACGGTACAGAACACAAAAGGTATCCTGCCCAGTGAATACACCGAAATAAAGATAACTCGGCGCTGCTTCAGAGATGGCGCCAGCAATTATATGCTCAACGGCGTAAACTGCAGATTGAAGGATATTACCGCCCTGTTTATGGATACCGGAATGGGCTCTGACGCTTATTCTGTGATCGAGCTTAAAATGGTGAACGAAATACTCTCTCACCGCACGCAGGATAGAAGGAAACTCTTCGAAGAAGCATCGGGTATCACTAAGTATAAGGAACGCAGGCGGGAAGCACTTTATAAACTGGAAGTTGCCCGTGAAAATATAAACGAAGCAAACATAGAAATTAGGAACCGCCAGCGTACTGTAAACGCGTATGAACGCATAGCGCAGAAGCAGCAGGAAGCCAAAGAGGTTAGCGTTAAGTTAAAGGAAATAGAAATTGAATACCATACAAGGGCGCTTTCAAAGCTTCTGGATGAAACAAAAAGCATTGAAAGTGAACTTAGGAACAAAGAGACTGAACGCGAAAAATTGCAGCACAGCCTCAATGAGAATGAAAGCATTATTGATAAGTATAAATCAGAGTTAACACAGACAGAATCAAAGCTTAATGATTCAAGGGAAAAGCTGAATAATATTAACCTTAACATAAATGAGATACAAACTGCTATTTCTATTGCTGAACAGCGGATAAAATATCTTGAAGAGAATATTGACCGTTTTAAAAGGGAGAAAATTGAGATCGAAGCCGAAATAGAAAGGCTTATATCCAGGAAAACTGAAATTGAAGACAAGATAGTTGTATTAAAGAATACAACAGAACTGATGGAAGACTCCAGGGTTACAAAGAAAACAAACCTTGATGAGACTGAACAGAAGGTCAAAATCAGCAAAGAAGAATTAAAAGATCTAACCTCAAAACACGCCTCATCATCAAAAGCCCTTCAGGAAAAAAGAAGTGAATACGAGATCATAAAGAACCGGCTTGAAGACCAGATAACAAGATGCAGCAAGCTTGCCGAAGATAATATTGTAAATATCAACAAAGTTGCCGAGTATGACCATAGCCTCAGGGATGCGGAAACATCGCTGAACAGCATAAAAGATGAGCTAACATTGATGATCTCGGAATTCAGCGAGCAGAAAAAGCTAAAAGAAACTCTGAGGGAAGAGCTGACCGCACTTGAAAAAGAAATAATCTACAGGCAGCACGAAGCAGATAAACTGAAGAACAAGATTGAATTCCAGACCAATCTGCTTGAGAATTTTGATGACTATTCTGAAGGTATTAAGCACCTGGTTAAGGAAAAGAACGAAAAAGCGGGCTTTGTGGTAATTGATAAGCTTGAAGTTGAAGATAAATTCAAGATCGCAATAGAAACCGCGCTGGGTGAAATATCAAATTATCTCATTGTTGAAAATATTGACGCGGCGGAGAATTTCATTAAGATTCTTACACGTGACCAAAAGGGAAAAGTCACTTTTATCATAAAGGATAAGCTCTACAACACTACAATGAACATCTTTCAGGAGGAATTTCCTGAAATACTTAACCACGAGGGTGTTTACGGCTGGGCTGACAGATTTATAAAATGCCCTGATGAGTATTTTATGCTTTACAAGTATCTGCTTGATGAATTTGTCATTGTTGAAAATATTGATATAGCAAGAAAGCTTTCCAGCGATAATTTTATAAAATTCATTACGCTTGATGGCGATATAATCACAAATAGCTTTCTGCGCGCCGGAAGCAGGACAAATATTGAATCTCTCAAGATAGGCAGGGAGAAGCTTATTGCAGAACTGCAGAAACAGATAAGTGAAATTGAGCTCAGCATTGAGACCGACAGCAGGAATTTAAGTGAATTGAAAAGCAGCTACGCTGCGATAGATGTTGATATAAGGCAAAATAAGATCCAGGAAAAAAGAGCGCAGGTGCTGAACGCTGAAAACAAACTTCAGCAGCTGCAATTCAGCAAAACTGAAACAAATAAATTAATTGCGCATTACAAGCAGGAAAATGACGAGCTTAATGTTTCAAACAAAGAGCTCTCCGAAAAAATGGATTCGCTGATACAGGATATCGAAACTGCAGAAAATGTGAAATACCAGCGCGAAAAAGAACTGGAGCATTTTACCACTGAACTGGAAAACCTTGCTGATGAACTCACCTCTCAGCGGGAAGAATACAACAATTTTAACATTGAGATAACAAAAGTGAAAGCCGAGTTTAAGAACCTTGAAAATGAACATTTCAGAACGGAAGAGAGCATCAAATCTAGAAAGAGCAGCATAGAAGCACGGACACTGGAGTGTAACGAATATGAATCTGAGATAAAAAGACTCTCTTCCGAAATTGAGTCCTATAATTCAGAAAATTCGGTTAACGGGCTTAAACCAAGGCTTAAACTTCTTGAAATAGAAAAGGCCGGCATTGAATCTGATTTTGCCCTAATAAGAAGTGAATACGAAGTGAAACGCTCGCTGGTTGAAAGAGTTGAAAATGAGCAGAAAGAACTGCGTAATAACAGGGATAGTATTATAGATTTCATTCATAAAAATGAAATGAAACTTACCCGAGACAGGCTTGAAATTAAGGAACATAAAGACCGGGTCAAAGAAGAATACGAGCTTGATATTGAGTATACCACTTTTGAGGATGCTGAAATATTTGACCTTGTAAAAGCAAAGTCAGAAGTAGACAGGCTTAGAAACAAACTTCGTACACTCGGAGGTTCCGGGCAGCTGGAGCTAAACCTGTATGAGCAGGAAAAACAGGAGCTGGAAAAGCTTTCGGAAGAAAGAAATGACCTGGTTAAAGCTGAACAGGATCTTATTAATCTGATAGACGAGATAAATAAAACAGCGCAGAATAAATTTACAGAAACATTTGAGCAGATCAGGCAAAATTTCATAGCTATATTCAAGGAACTCTTTCTTGAAGGAGATGAATCTGACCTGAGACTGGTCATAGATCCGGATAATCCTGACCCGCTTGATGCGAAGATCGATATCATTGCCAAACCAAGAGGTAAAAGACCGCAGTTGATCGACCTGCTTTCAGGGGGCGAAAAGACGCTTACCGCTATTGCGCTGCTGTTCGCAATATACCAGGTTAAACCTTCGCCATTCTGCATTCTTGATGAGGTTGATGCTCCCCTTGATGACGCCAATATTGACAGGTACATTAAAATTATACGCAAGTTCGCCCAGGATACGCAGTTCATTATTGTTACCCATAACAAACGAACCATGGAAGCGGCAGATTCTATGTATGGTGTAACAATGGCAGAACAGGGTATATCAACAATAGTAAACGTAAAATTTAACGATCAGAAAATAGCTTCCTGATCTTAAGAAGACTTTCAGGATATTTTGTATTATATTAACATCAGCAATGCCCTCTTAAATGACATTTCATTAATTTAATTTGGCATCTTAATTTAATTTATTTATGACAAACGAACAAAAGCAATTCCTTGTTAACCTGGTTAACACGCCCGCCCCTTCAGGCTTCGAAGAACCTGTACAAAAAATATGGAAGGATGAAGTTGAAAAATTCTGTCCGGAAATAAAAAAAGATATTCACGGAAATCTGACTGCAACCCTCAACCCGGGTAAAGAAAGATCAATTATGATAGTTGGCCATTCTGATGAGATCGGACTGATCATCAATTACATTAATGATGACGGTTTTATTTATGTAAGACCCATTGGCGGAGTTGATCCCACTATTCTTGCCTCACACCGTGCAAGAATACTCAACAGAAAAGGTATGGTTGATGCTGTAATAGGCAGAACTTCTATTCATCTGCTTACAAACGCTCAACGTGATAAGAAGCTTGAAATGCACGATATTTGGCTGGATATTGGAGCAAAGAACAGAAAAGATGCCGAAAAATATGTGTCTATCGGCGATCCTGTTGTCTTTGGGGGCGATTTCTGTGAAATGACAAACGGTAACGCTACTTCAAGATGCTGGGATAACAGAATAGGTGTTTACATCGTCGCAGAAACATTAAGGAAACTTTCCAAAGTAAAGAACCTCAAAAACACTGTTTATGGCGTTTCTTCAGTTCAGGAAGAAACCGGAGTTTGGGGCGCAGGGAACCCAGCGTACAATTTCAAACCAAATGCGGCAATAGCAATAGATGTGATCCCCTGCTCAGACCAGCCTGAGATCCCGAAAGAAAGATTCGGCGTTACAAAGCTTGCCGAAGGACCCGTTATTACACGTGGAGTCAGGACCAACAACAAGCTCTCTGATGAGCTCATTGCGGCAGCAAAGAAGAAAAAAATGAAACATCAGATAGATGTTGATTTTGGACATACGTGGACTGATGCAGACCCTATCTCACAGTCAAGAGGCGGGATCGCAATCGGCGTAGTTTCTGTCGCAACAAGATACCTGCATACATCTGTCGAAACTTTGAGTCTCAGGGATATTGATCTTACAGTTGAATTGCTTGCTGATTTCATTTCAAGTTCAAAGCTTGATTATTGAACTTAACTGAGTACTATCATATTGAAGAAATAACATAAATCTATATAAATCATTCGCAGGAGGATGAGTTAACATGATGACAGGACAAGAACAAACTACAGCTTCCGGACTTAAATACATTGATGAAATGGAAGGAACCGGTGACTCTCCTAATACCGGGCAGAAAGTTACAGTGCACTATACCGGAACACTTGAAAACGGTAAGAAATTCGACAGCTCTAAAGACCGTGATGAACCATTTACTTTCACTATTGGAATCGGTCAGGTTATCAAGGGTTGGGACGAAGGAGTCGCTACTATGAAAGTTGGCGGCAAGAGGAAGCTCATTATTCCTTCTGAACTTGGTTACGGCACCCGAGGAGCAGGAGGAGTCATTCCGCCAAATGCAACATTGCATTTTGATGTAGAACTCATCAGCATTAAATAAAACTTTTCATTTCAAGATCAAACTTATTCAACCGGCAATGCTAAATTTGCCGGTTGTTTTATTTTTGGGGCTTATATCAGCAATTCCTTTAAAATTTTCTCCAATTCAGTAAATGCAACCTTTTTGTTCCGGCAGGCGTCATAATGGTATAGAAAGGAAGATAATGATGACATTTATTAAGATAAAAACCCTGGAAAAACTGACTACCGGAATGATCATACTGAATATGGCTGTATTGGCTGTTTTGTGCTACAATTACTACTTTAAGTTCTGATTTCTGAACCTGATTCTGATGACAAAATATAAATAATATATAACCTGGAAGTTTGTATTACCTCATAAAAGATGTTAAGTGATTACCTCCGCTTGACAATTCAAAAGGAATAAAGCAATTTATTCCTTTTTTTATTGCTAGAACGGCATTTTATTTATTTATTGTTACCTTGAATAAGCAATGAATTAAAATTATTTTTAATATTAAGAAACTTTCGCGTTGGATCAGTCTAAATTAAAAATATTCAGTGATTTTGATGGAACAATTACCCTTTACGATACCTGGATTGAAATGGGAGAGTATTTCATCCGGGATAAGCAAAAGTGGGCTGAAACAATCAGGAATTTCGAAGAACAGAAGATCGGAGCCCGTGAGTGTTTCCTTCAAGAATGCTCATTGATAGTTGATTTCGATTTGGATGAGTTTAACAGGATCATAGATTCACAAAGGCTTGACCCGATGTTTTTACAGTTTGTTGAGTTTTGCCGCGTAAGAAACCTGCCACTGATGATACTAAGTGAAGGTATGGATTATTATATCAATAGGATCCTGGTTAACAATAATTTAAACATACCGTTTTACGCAAACAGGATCGTTTTTTCACCAGATAAGAAAAGTATTGGCCTGGAATTTCCAAATGCAGATTCAGATTGTACGAAGTGCGGTACCAGTAAGCGAAATATCCTTATGAACAATACTGCAGATGACGAGATTTCAGTATTCATAGGAGATGGTTTTTCTGATGCATGCGCGGTCAACTATGCCGATGTTGTTTTCGCCAAGAAGTCACTGGCTTCTTATTGCTGGAAAAACAACATCACTTATCACGAATACCAGACATTTGGAGATGTAAAGAAGAAGCTTGAAAGAATTCTGGGAAGCAAAAAAATCAAACAACGTGATTCAGCAAAAAACAAAAGACGAGAAGTTTTTTTGCGGGGTTAATAAATTCAGTATATAAAGTTAAATAAAATAAATGACACTAGGTAAATTTTTCTTTCAATACAGGTCTTACACTCCCCTGCCGTTTTTGATCCCAATGCTGTTGTTCGCACGTCCTACAATAACAACTATGGCCATAGGTTTGGTGTTTGTTATTATTGGCGAAATTTTCAGATTCTGGGGTGTTTCTTATGCGGGCAGCGAAACCAGGACGACCAGCAAGCCGGGGGCTTCAAGATTGGTTACGCAGGGTCCTTTTGCATATGTAAGAAACCCGCTTTATATTGGCAACATACTTATGTATTTTGGTATCAGCATAATGTCAAATTCACTGGTCCCGTTCCTGCAGATATTAAGCATTGCTTACTTTTCATTCCAATATTATTTTATCATCAAAGAAGAAGAAGCAGAGTTAAAGGAAATATTCGGAGAGAAATATCTGCATTATTTTCAAAACGTTAACCGTTTTCTTCCGAAACTTTCTCCTTATGATGAATCGAAACGCTCCAAAATAGACCGTGATGTTAAAGCAGCATACGTTTCAGAAAAAAGGACCTTCCAATCAGCATTTATAAGCATACTAATGATAGTCCTTATCTATTTTCTCATAAATCAATAACACGGTAATGAAAGAAGAAAACAGTTCTCGGCTAAAGGGGTCTGTATTCATTTCAGCAGGTGAATCATCAGGTGATATGCATGCTTCTTCATTAATGAAAGAATTACGGCTGCAGTCGCCCGAAAGTGATATTCATTTCAGCGGATTGGGCGGTGATATGATGATTACCGAAGGATTAAAAGCCATCTATCATACAAAAGATCTTGCCACTGTGGGTTTTGCTGATGTTATCAGAAAATATTCCTTTTTCAAAAAAGTTCTTAAAGAATCTGCGGAATTCATTGAAAAAAATTCACCTGATGCCGTAATTCTGGTTGATTACCCCGGTTTCAACTTAAGGCTGGCTGAAGAGATCAGAAAATTCTACTCCGGGAAAATCATTTATTATATCTCACCCCAATTATGGGCCTGGCATGAAAAACGGGTATTTAAAGTTAAAAAGTATATTGATCTTATGCTCGTTGTATTCCCCTTCGAAGTTGATTTTTATGAGAAGTACGGGGTAAAAGCCGAATTTACGGGCCACCCTTTGGTAAGCAGGATCAGGGATTTTACGGAAAAAAACCCGAAGAAAGTGCGGGATAAGGGAAAAAAGGTAATTACCATTTTACCCGGCAGCAGAAAGGACGAGATTAAGCATCATTTGCCCGTATTGCTGGATGCTGTTGCTCTTATAAAAGCTAAAGCCGATGTCGATATAAATATCAGTATTGCCCCGGGAATGAAAAAATATTTTGAGCAATTCAGTGGCAGCTTAAAAGAAATACATATTTCAGAAGAGAGCCCTTATGAACTTATTCTGAATAGTGATGCTGTCATGACAAAAGCCGGCACATCAACCATGGAGTGTACCTTGCTGGGCACACCGTATCTTATCTTCTATAAAACATTCCCCTTGAACTACTATTTGCTGAAACCCATAGTGAAAATTGATAAGCTTGGAATTGCTAACCTGCTGCTTGGAAAAGAAGCTGTGAAAGAATTTGTACAGAATGAATTTACCGCGGAAAAAATTGCTTCTGAGTTATTGAAGATCATTGAAGATGATAATTACAGCAGAAAAATAAAGGCTGACCTGATGGAAGTGTGGAATATTCTTGGGAGCAAAGAAGCCTCCGCAAATGCCGCAAAATTAATAAAATCCACGGCAGGGATATGAAAAAAATACTTCTCATACCGTTGAGCCTGATCTTCAGGCTTGGTGTTTTCTTCAGGAATTTTTTATATAATTCCGGTATTTTTAAAGCAAAGGTGCTTGAGCCAAAGATAATTTCTGTTGGTAATATTTCCGCAGGCGGCACCGGGAAGACTCCCTTTGTGGAATTAATTACAGAGTATTTATTGAAAAAGAAAAAATTTGCGGTTGTGGTAAGCAAAGGATATAAACGGGAATTTGATGATATAAAGGTTGTTGAAACCGGTTTCACAAATGAAAAACACGAGCTAAACACAGAGAATCTGGGCGATGAAGCATTGATGCTGCTTGAAAATCTTTCTAATGCCGGCCTGGAAGGCGGATTGCTTGTGGTTGGTGACGATAAGACAAAAGCGGCGAAATTTGCAGCTTCAAAATTCAAACCTGAGATCATTATTATTGATGACGGCTTTCAGCACAGAAAATTATACCGAGACCTGGATATTGTTATTTTGAATCCCGATAGCGATAAATTCATATTACCCGCCGGAAATTTGAGGGAGCCTCTAAAAAATTACAGGAGAGCTGATCTGCTGGTTATCAACAATAAGTTCATAAAAAATCCAGTAAATGAAAACCGGAAGAACATGCCTCAGGTAATTTGCAGCTACGTGTTTGAAGGTTTCAAAAATATTGAAGGCAAAACTCTGCCTGTTGAAGAAATCAAGAGCGCTACTGTATATTGCGGTATTGGTGAACCGGAATCTTTTAAACTTCTTCTGAAAGAATTGAACATTCAGATCGATGAATTTATACCATTTCCTGACCACCATAATTTCACTAATGACGAACTGGAGGGACTTATGGCCGCTTTTACCGGGAATGGCTCTTCACATATCCTGACAACGCAGAAAGATTTCGTCAGGCTCAAAAATTCTGAACTGGTTTTAAAAGCGAAAAGCAGCAATACTTATAAGAACCTGTTATTCAACTTTCCACTTTATTTTGCAAAAATAAAAATGCAAATTGATAATAATGGTGAATATTTATTTAAAGAAATTGATAATTTGCTGAAATCAGAATGAGCGTTACAAAATATATTGGATTAAGCCGGAGCAACAGCAGCTTCCCTAAATACTGTAAATGGCTGGATGATAACAACTTGCCTTATATAGTGCTTAACTGGGAAAAAAATAACTTTGATGATATCAAAAAATGCTCTTCGCTGCTGCTGACAGGCGGAGTTGATATTTTTCCTGAGTTTTACAATGACTGGGAAGACGGAAAAAACAGAAGCGAATACATTCCCGCAAGAGATGGATTTGAGTTTAAACTGCTTGAATATGCTCTTTCCAATAAGTACCCGGTTTTAGGCATATGCAGGGGTTTGCAGCTGATAAACTGCAAACTTAACGGCAGCCTGATCAATGATATTGAAACCATCCGCGGTACAAATCATAAAAAGATCTCGGATTCTGAAGACAGGATCCACAATGTAAATGTTAAAAGTGAAACACTTCTGTTTGATCTGGTAAAACAAAACTCAGGAAGTGTAAACAGTTCACATCACCAGGCTATTGATAGAGTAGGTGAAGGCCTCATGATCTCAGCGAAAGCTGATGATGGAATCATTGAGGCTGTAGAATGGGAAAACAAAGCCGGCAAGCCTTTTTTACTTGCAGTACAATGGCACCCCGAAAGGATGCCTGATATGAAAAGCGCTTTTTCCAAAAATCTGTTAGAAAAGTTTAGAGAGGAAACGAACAAAAATTAAAAATTTCAAAGCTCTCATATTATTATCACTCACAGGATTGATATTTAATGCCTGTTCAGGTTCCGGTGGAAATGATCTTGAAAAGGTTCCCGTAAAGGAGATAAAGCAAAGAGTTAATAACAACTCTTCAATCATTGAAACAATGGAAGCTTCGGGGAATATAGCATTTGATTCCCCTGAACAATCCGGACAGGGCTGGATAGAAGTAAAGATCAAGAAACCTGATTCTGTTTTTGTGAAGATCGAAGGTCCTTTCGGTATTTCTATTGCGCAGGCACTCATCACAAGGTATGATTTCATTTACTACAATGTGCAGGAAAACAGGGCAATACTTGGCCCTACGAATGATATTAATATCGGGGCGATATTGCGAATCAAAGTATCTTTTGATGAACTTCTCAGCGGATTCAGCGGTGGCTTTGTGCTTATGGAAAGTGACAGGGATTCATTAAACGCCGGGTCTGAAAACGGCCTATATACAATTTCATCCTCAGGAAAACCCGGCTCTCAAATGTATTTCATAGATCCTACCCTGTATACAATCCAAAAATATAACTCGTTTGATGAATATCAGAAAACCATAGTAGAAGTTAATTATGGCAGTTATTTTGAAGAAAACGCTTCCGGCAGAACAGTATATTTTCCATCAAGTATCAAGATAAACAACCCGGGAAAAAAACAATCTGTATATGTAGATTACATTAACAAGACTTTCAATAAGAGCGATATAAAATTCAATATTAAGATCCCGAAATCAGCAAAGGTAACAAAATGGGAATAAGTTTTTTTGTAAAATATTCATTCTTTCTTATCCTTCTGTTAGTTGTTACGGGAGCTACTTACGAAGAAATTCTTCAGGATAAAAGAAAACAGGCCGAAAGTGTTGAGAAGTACATAAATGAAAGCAGAAGCATCATTACAAAGATCACGAACAGAACAGCGATACTGAACCAGCAGATAGACAGTGTAGAATCAGCAATCAGCGGTCTCACCAGCTTCCTTAAGAATTATGAAAATGAATCATTTATGACCCCTGACCAGATAGCAATAGAAACAAATATGATAATTTACCTGGCAGAAGAAGTTGAGCGAATTCAGAACAGCTTCAGGCAGAAGGTAATATCGCTGTATAAGCATGGCGAAAATTATGAGCTTGAACTGCTGCTCAGTTCCAAAACCCCGAATGAGTATTTGAGGCGAAATCAATATCTGCAGAAATTCTCTCAGAACAGAAAAAAAGAGCTTAGAGAGTTGCGCGCTAAAAAATTCATCCTGGAAGAAAAGAAAAAGATGCTTACTCTTTCAACTTCCTCGCAAAGGTTCTACATCGAATCAAAACGAAACGAAAAAGCTATACTTGATACAAGATTGAAAGAGCTTCGTTCATTAAAAAGCAGTGCTGAAAATGAATCAAGCATGATTGCTGGAAAGATCTTTAGATATGAAACTCAACTGAATAATATCAGAAATTTTATAAATAACCTTGAGGCAAACAGGGAAAACTATAAAGATAGTAAATATAACAGGTTAAGCTATGATTCAGAAAACCTGGAACAGGTAAAAGGAAATATTAACCTTCCTGTAGATCTGGGCCTGATTACAACGAATTTCGGGAATATTTCGGATAACAAAACTCTGGCAATATCAATCAACAACGGAATTGATTTTTCAATTGCCCGAAACTCAAAAGTATATGCCATAGCCAATGGAACAGTTAGTATAGTAGGTGATATTCCATTCTATGGAAAAATAATAATTGTTTCGCATTCAAACGGGTTCAGATCAGTTTACGCCTCGCTTAGCGAGGCAAATGTTAAGGCGGGAGATATCATCAGGCTAAACCAGGTAATAGGCAAAACCGGTGAAACACTTGAAGGACAGACGATGCATTTTGAACTATGGCAGAATTCGACACCTGTTAATCCACGTGAGTGGCTTAGATTTTGACCATTTGACTATCCTTCGCAGGCAGTTCGTGCAATGTTTTTTAAGTCCAAAAGAACTCCTCCGGTCTTTTTGATTAGTGATGAATTACATAAATTACTATTCCAGCTACATCAAAAATCTTACTAAATTTAGCAGAAGATATTTATCTTTCAAAAAATATAATTATCAAAAAGTGATCAGACTTTTTAAGTCTCATCACTTTGAAGCTTAGCGTCTTTACGCGAAGTGAATAATTGGTTAACTTTTAACTTCGATTTCCCTCGATATCCCTACCCCATCACACCAAATTCCTAAATTGATTTTAGTTTAATTTCTTGTTATTTTTGTAAATTCACTGAAAAATTTGGCAAAAAATGACGCAAAATAAGGGCATTTTTGATAAAAAAGATGCTGAAAAGACGTCAGAATTTAAAAAAGTTGCCAATTCTTACCGTTCAGGCTGGCAATATGCCGAAATAGGGTTTCAATATGGAGCTTCAATTGTTCTTTGTACTTTAGGAGGCTATTGGCTTGATAATTGGCTGGAAACAGGAAATATTTTCCTCATTATCGGTGTATTATTCGGTTCTGTTGCAGGTTTCGTAAATTTAATGAGATCTGTGAATTACAAAAATAAAAAAACTGGTAAAGATGGATAGCAGCAGTAAACAGCCGGGATTCTTTAAATTTATTGCACTTTCAAGTTTGATCGTTATTGTGCTTGGCAGTTACCCGGTTTGGAAATATTTTACGGTTAACCAGATAAATTCCTTTGTATTTGGATATATTGTAAGCCTTATGAATGCGATTATTGGCTACAAACTCAACACGATGGCTTTCGGGAAACCAACTAAAACTTTTATGATGCTGGTTTTCGGAGGAATGGGGATCAGGTTAATACTGGTCATGCTTTTTCTTGTTATCCTGATACAATTTACAACACTTGATTCTTTGAGCCTGGTAGGTTCTGTTTTTTTCTTTTATACACTCTTCATTTCTATAGAAATATACTTCCTGCACAAAAAACAGCTGCAGGTTAAAAAACATAATTCGGATCCGGAATTGACGGATCAGCAAAATAAGACCACACTGAAATAACATAAATGAGATTACTTACTGCTTTTATACAGCAACACGCTCCGGTAGATTCAACCATGGTAGAAAAGGTCCACGAAGACGGAAACTGGATCATGCATCACATTTCAGATAAACCCGTACTTGCTATACCCCCTATTCATATCGGCGGATTCACCCTGGATCTCTCTATTTCAATGAAGATCCTTATGCTCATAATTGCCGCAATTTTAATGGTGATATTATTCGGATATGCTGCTGCCTCAAACAAGAAAAGAAAACACCCGACCGGACTTGGTAATTTCCTCGAAATGTTAATGGTCTTTGTACGTGATGATGTCGTCAAACCATCGATGGGTCATGGTTCAGATAAATACCTACCTTTCTTTTTCACAATGTTCTTCTTCATCCTGTTTGTGAACATTATAAGTTTATTCCCGGGTATGTCAACAGGAACAAGCAGCATCAGTGTAACCGCAGGTCTTGCTTTGATAACATTTATTATGACACAGGTTCACGGCATAAAGAATAACGGATTTTTCGGTTACTTTAAGGGTTTGATACCACCGGGTGTTCCGGTATTTGTATTGCCAATCATGGTAATTATTGAGTTCCTGGGATTGCTTACAAAACCATTCGCTTTAGCTATTCGTCTATTTGCCAACATGACAGCAGGTCACATTGTAATTTATGCGTTAATCGGACTGATATTTATGCTGGGTTACGCCGTAATTCCCGTATCGATCGGATTCTCACTTTTTATATACGTTCTTGAAATACTGGTAGCCGTATTGCAGGCATACATCTTCACGATGCTTTCAGCTTTATTCATTGGAATGGCTATACACCAGGATCACTAAGAAACAGCTTTTGTTACAGCAAAGATTTTTTCACAGGAAATTTAAATAAACTTCAAATATAATTAACTACAAAATCTTTTAAGAAAGGATACAAATCAAATGAGTTTAGCAGCATTAGCAGCTGGAATCGGTGCAGGACTTGCAGTTATAGGCGCAGGACTTGGAATTGGAAGACTCGCAGCTTCAGCAATGGAAGCTATCGGCAGACAGCCGGAAGCAACCGGTGACGTTAGAACAACAATGATCATCGCGGCAGCTTTGGTAGAAGGTGTTACACTCTTCGCGCTCGTTATCTGCTTTATATTAGCTGGAAAATAAAAAAATTGATTAACTGCGCCCTTCCTGAATTCAGGGGCGGGTGCAGTTAATATCGGTTTTTTTGTTCCACGTTAAACGGCAGCGCTTTACGAAGCGGCGGATTCATTTATCTGCTATGCTTCACTAAAAAACAATTTTTATAACAAAGGATAGTTATGTCTTTAGCTTATATATTTTCAGCAAAATTTTACAATATTTTACTGTTCATTTCAAATGATCCGGGTGAAAAGAAAGATACACTGCTTTCGGTTGAGCCGGGGCTTCTTATCTGGACAATCATTATCTTTTTCCTTCTGCTTCTCATTCTGAAGAAATATGCATGGGGCCCCCTGCTTAAATCTTTGAATGATAGAGAACAGGGCATCAAGGATTCAGTCGAAAAGGCTGAATACCTGAAACAGGAAGCGGAAAAGATCCTTGCACAGAACAAACAGCTGCTTGCGAAAGCGGATGAAGACGCCCGTAAAGTCATTTCCGAAGGTAAAGAACTTGCGGAAAAATTACGCAACGATCTTATCAGCAAGACAAACGATGATACAGCAAGAATGATCGCTCAGGCTAAGAGTGAAATTGAACGCGAAAAATTGGCGGCAATGAACTCTTTGAAAGATGAAATTGCGAACCTGGCAGTACAGGCAGCAGGAAAGATTATTGATGAAAATCTTGATGCCGCAAAGCAGAAAAAGATAATCGATGGATTCATAGGCAAAATACCGCAGAATTAAAACAGAGATTTCGTGCGGCAGATAAATATTTGCAGATAAAATTTTTTTATGACAAACAGAAAAGTAGCAAGAAAATACAATTTAGCGCTTTACGCAACGGCAGCAGAGCGTAATTCAGTTGAGGCTGTTAAGAAGGATCTTGTAGATATCAGGAAATCTATCGAAGGTTCTAAAGAACTTTCTAACTTCATATTAACGCCCGTTATTTCCGCTGAAAAGAAAACAAAGGTCTTTGAAGCAATGTTTGCCGGTAAGATTAACGAGCTTACGCTTCGATTCCTGGTGTATCTTTGCGAAAAGAACAGGATCAACCTCCTTTATGATATTGCGGATGACTTTGAAACGCTGGTTAATGAAAAACAGGGCGTTGTATTGGCTAAAGTCAAGACTGCCATCGAGATCACAGATAGCGAGAAGAAAGCTCTTACTGATAAGTTACGATCATTCACAGGAAAAGAAATTCAGGCAGCATATTCAGTTGATCCGTCCATAAAAGGCGGGTTTATTGCTAGTGTTGATGATAAAATAATAGATGCCAGTATTCAAAGGCAGCTCGAGCTTCTTAAAGAAAAATTTTCGATGGGAAGCATCAATAATTAAATGGATTAGCTTAAAAAGAAAATTAAAACTAATATAATAATATAAAGAGATGGCTGAAGTAAAACCAGATGAAGTATCGGCGATACTTCGAAAACAATTATCAGGATTTGAAAAAGAGATCGATGTTTACGAAGTAGGAACAGTAGTACAAATTGGTGACGGGGTAGCGCGTGTTTACGGATTAACAAAATGTATGGCCAGTGAGCTTATCGAGTTCCCGCATGGTGTATTTGGTATGGCACTGAACCTTGAAGAAGATAATGTAGGATGTATCCTGTTTGGCGACTATACACAGGTTAAAGAGGGCGATGAAGTTAGGCGTACAGGAAGGGTTGCATCAATGCCTGTAGGCGAGGCTATGATAGGACGTGTAATTAATCCATTAGGACAGCCTGTTGATGGTAAAGGACCTATTTCCACTGATAAATTCTCTCCGATCGAACGAAAGGCGCTTGGCGTTATTGCAAGGCAGCCTGTTAAAGAACCTCTGCAGACCGGTATAAAAGCTATTGACTCCATGATTCCGATCGGAAGAGGACAGAGAGAGCTTATTATTGGTGACAGGCAGACAGGTAAGACCGCTGTTGCTGTTGATACAATTATCAACCAAAAAGGAAAAGGCGTATTTTGTATATATGTTGCTATCGGCCAGAAACAATCAACCGTAGCACAGGTAGTAGCAAAATTGCAGGAAGCAGGAGCAATGGAATTCACAACAGTTATTACTGCTGCGGCTTCTGATCCCGCTCCGATGCAGTTCTTAGCGCCGTATTCAGGTGCAGCGCTGGGTGAGTTCTTCCGTGATTCAGGCAGGCATGCATTGTGTATCTACGATGATCTTTCAAAGCAGGCTGCTGCTTACCGCGAAGTATCACTGCTTCTCAGAAGACCCCCGGGACGTGAAGCGTACCCCGGTGATGTGTTCTATCTGCATTCAAGGCTGCTTGAAAGAGCTTCAAAGCTCTCCGATGATCTCGGAGGCGGAAGCTTAACAGCATTACCAATTATTGAAACACAGGCAGGTGACGTATCGGCATACATCCCGACAAACGTAATTTCAATAACTGATGGCCAGATTTATCTTGAACCGAACCTGTTCAACTCAGGTGTAAGACCCGCTATCAACGTAGGTATTTCAGTATCACGTGTGGGTTCCTCGGCGCAGATCAAAGCTATGAAAAAAGTTGCGGGTTCGCTTCGTCTTGACCTAGCTCAGTACCGCGCTTTGGAAGCATTCACAAAGTTCGGCTCTGATCTTGATAAAGCTACACTGCAGCAGTTAACACGCGGCGCAAGGCTTGTTGAAATACTTAAACAGGGTCAATATGTACCCTACCCTGTAGAAAAGCAGGTAGTTATACTTTTTGCAGGTACAAACGGTTACCTTGATGAGATTCCGCTTAGTGAGGTAAGAAGGTTTGAAAGGGAATTCCTTGAAACAATGGAACTGAAACACAAGGATATACTTGAAACCATTTCTGGTACCGGCGACCTAAATGAAGATACCGTGGTTAAACTGAAACAGATACTTGACGGATTCACAAATAACTTCAAAGTTTCAGTAAAATAAAAAAAGAATAATTTTCGCTATATAACAATAAATGGCAACATTAAGAGAAATACGTGACAGGATAGGCAGTATTAAGAATACTGAGAAAATTACCAAAGCTATGAAGATGATAGCTTCGGTAAAATTCCGCAAGGCGCAGCAGAATGTTGTTGCAGCAAGACCTTATGCCAGGAAGATCAGCGATATTCTGCGTAACCTGATACCAACAATTGAAAGCTTTGATAATGAGCTGCTTAAACAGCGCGAGATAAAGAAAATATGTGTAGTTGTAGTTGCGGCTGATAGGGGCCTTTGCGGTTCTTTTAACACTAACCTGCTGAAGGCTGCGACTTCACTTATCCATGAAAAATACGGCAGTTTTTTGAATAGCCATGATCTTACAGTGTTCCCGATTGGAAAAAAGGCATATGATTACTTTTCAAAAAGGAATTATGACCTATATGCCCGTTCAATAAACATTTTTGACAGGCTTACTTTTTCTGATGTTCAGAATGTTGTAAAAGAAATCATAAAGGGTTACACAGAAAAACGATTTGATAAAGTTGTTATCATTTACAATGAGTTCAAATCAGTGGTCCAATCAAAGACTGTTGAAGAACAGTTCCTCCCCATACCGCCATTTGAAGCGGCTGAAGGAGAAAAATCAAAGATATCAAATTATATCTTTGAGCCTTCAAGTGTTGATATTGTTACCAATTTGCTGCCAAGACACCTTAATACACAGGTATGGCGCATACTGCTTGAGTCATTTGCATCAGAGCAGGCAGCGCGTATGACGGCTATGGATTCTGCCACAACAAATGCAAACGACCTGCTGAACTCGCTTAACCTTACATATAACCGTGCCCGCCAGGCTAAGATCACAACAGAGATCCTCGAGATCGTTGGCGGTGCAGAAGCGTTGGCAAAAGGATAAGGATTTTCCAATATTATTCCCGAAGAGACGTCCTGCTTGGACGTCTTTTTTTTTATTCACTTTGGGGACTTCTCTTTCCCAAACTCCGGTTTGGGAAAGCATTTACTAGTTTTTATTTCCCCGTTGTTGGTGTTGTAAGACTTACTCTGTGAAATCAGAGGAAGTTCACCAACAACAGTTAAATAGCAGACTGAAATTGTGCTCTTACAATTCTGAGGGTGTTGGGAGTGCTTATCATAATTAGTTATATTTGTAAATGGAAACTGACAACAACTTAAAATACTTCCGCATTTTCCAGCTGGGTGAAGGATTCGAGGTCTGGGTGGGCAAACACTCTGAAGCCAATGACCTGCTATCCTTCAAATATACCAAACAAAACGACCTGTGGTTCCACGTTCGGGGCACAAGCGGCTCACATACTATACTTAAGATTCCCGAAGATTTTGACGGAGTTATACCGAAGGATTACATTAAAACTGCTGCGGAAATTTGCGCGTTTTACAGCAAGGCTAAGAATGCTAAATCGGTACCTGTAGCTTATACAGAAGGTAAAAATGTATCAAAATACAAAGGAGCAAAATCAGGCAGTGTGGTAATAAAAGGTGAAAAGGTTATTAAAGTGCAGCCTTGTATCCCCTCCTGAATACTAACTTTTGCGAGGAACGAAGTGACGAAGCAATCTCGCAAATCTATGGAGTACTTTGCTTCCGTTGAATATTAAAAATCATTTATCAGCTTATTGATCTGAACTTCTACTTCCCCGATCTTTCGTTCAAGGACTTCACTTCTTTCAGGTTTTATCTTCAGAAGATAAGTATACGCTTCCATGGCATCGAAGTAATTCCCCTGCTTGGCGAATATATCAGCAAGAGTTTCTGTTATTATTTTAACTTCAAATTTGTTCTTCAGTCTTTTCTTCTCGTATGAGGGTTTTGAGCCCTCCTTTTTGAAAAAGTGAGGTGACGCAAATATCTTTCCGAATTCAGCATATTCATTTGATTCTTCAATCCCATCGAGATCAATTCTTTCAGCGGAAAGTTCTTCTATTTCATATGAAGGGAAAAGGTTATAGTTGTAATCATAATCATTATACACAGGCGCTTTAAATTCCAGTTTTGGTATAATGTCATCTTCGTACCGTCTCGAAACTTCAGTCCTTGTCAGATCAGCCGCAATTTCCTGGTACTTGCGTGCTATTGCCATTTCAGGATTATCTGTGAGCAGTTTTTCAAAGATCCTCTTTGCGTCCATAAAATACCTGCTGCTAAGGTAAGCTTTTCCGAGAAGCAAATGAGCAGTTGTGTAGTTGGGATAGAATTTCAGTCCGGCCTGAAGCAGGTCAATAGCTTCAGCAGAATTGCCGTTGATAAGGTAATAATTGGCAAGCTTAACAAACTCCGGAGTCAATGGATTGCTCCTAATCTTATCTTCCAGTTTCTGGATGAGGTATTTTATTATTTCAGTATCTACCAATTTTTCTTCCGCCATTATGCTGATTGTTCTGCCGCTTTTTTATTTGTATCAATAACGTGCTTAATTGAAAGATACGCAACGAGTCCGAATCCGAAAGTGTACATTAACTGGAATGGTATCGCCGATATCTGCAATGTTACAGCCGATACCACAACACATGCAAGACTGTACAGCGCAATAAGCAGCTCCAATATCACAGAAAACTTCACGAATTTTTTGTGAACATATTTTTTATCCTGCCACTTATCCTTATCGCCTTCAATTCCGTATTTCGGTGTTCTTACAAATTCAGATTTTTTATTTATCAGCGCTTCAAATACTGCCTTGGTGTTATTTATCGCAAAGCCCATACTGCCCGCCATAAATACAGGGAAGAGTAATATCCTGGAACGCCAGTCTTCGTAAACATCTTTCTGTGAATACAAATAGAACAAAAAGGATGCTATAAAAGCCAGCACAAATACTGACATAAACAAAAAGTAAGTATCATAAAGTCCCGTATTTTTTATAAGGACAATTGGCATGTTTAACAAACATGCAACTAATATAAACGGGAATACTATGTTATTTGTTAAATGAAAGGTACACATTATCTTCGTTTTAAGCGGAAGTTTTGCTCCCCAGACTCTGAACAGCATTTTACGGGCAGTTTCAATTGCCCCTTTTGTCCATCGGAATTGCTGTGATTTGAGAGAGTTTATCTCCGAGGGCACTTCAGAAGGCGTCGTGAAGTCGGTTAAATACCTGAATTTCCATCCTTTTAGCTGCGCCCTGTATGAAAGGTCAAGATCCTCAGTCAGTGTATCCGCTTCCCAGTTTCCTGCATCAAAGATACACTCTTTGCGCCATACACCGCTTGTGCCGTTGAAGTTTATGAAGTAACCGGCTTTGTTTCTCACCTGCTGCTCAAGTACAAAGTGACCGTCAAGTGCAAGTGCCTGAATTTGTGTTACAAGAGAGTAAGCACGGTTCAGGTGTTCCCACCTGGTTTGTACCATTCCTATTTTGGGATCTTTAAAGAACGGCAGAACGATCTTGAGAAAATTCTTCCTGGGGATAAAATCTGCGTCAAATATTCCTACAAACTCACCCTTGGCTACTTTCAATCCTTCTTTCAATGCCCCGGCTTTGTAGCCGCTACGGTCAGTCCGGTGTATGTGGTGAATATCAAATCCCTGTAACTTATACTCCTTAACAATGTTATCTACAATTTCAACTGTTTCATCTGTGGAATCATCCAGCACCTGAATTTCAAGTTTGTCTATAGGGTAATCCATCTCGCAGACTGTCTTGATAAGCCGCTCAATCACATACATCTCGTTATATATAGGAAGCTGAAGCGTTACTACGGGGTAACTTTCGAGCTCTTTGGAAAAGTCATCTCTTTTGTGTCTGTGCTTAAGGTAATAGTAGATCATGATAAAGCCATGTGAACCGAATGTGAACAGGATCAAGAGCGATCCAATGTACGTAAACAGTATTATTTCTTCCAATTTATATTCTTATCCCTCAGAAAACTAATATATTAAATTAAAAACTTCATCTTCCCTAATTGTTGAACCATTTGAAATCATTCGAGGTCTTCTTGAAACCCCTATCGAAAGTTAAACTGCAACCTGTCACCAACAAACTGTGACCTATCACCATTTACCAATTCGAAATTACTTCGATCAGTATATCATCCGTCAGTTTATCTTCAGCAGATCTCACGCCTTCATCACGCTTGCTGAATCCGCCGGTAGAGCTGTCATACTCTCCCCAGTTGGAAAAATCTTTTTTCCAGATATTCTTTTGCTTTTTAAGATTGGAGAAATCGACACTTATGGTTATCGTAACTTTTCTGCGCGAAACCTGTTCATTCCCGGTCACAACCAGAGCCTCATCTGTAACGGATTTTATCACACATTCAAGCATACCATCAGCCTTGGTTTTTTCGGCGTACTCAAGTGTGTTATCATTTATGAACTTGTTCTTAAGCAGTGTCGTAACTTCTTCACCAAGATTTGGCAGCCCGAAGCCGCTTTCATCACGGATATTGGGAATATAGATGGTTTTTATCCCTTCCGGCGGCGAAGCCCCTTTAAAGCTGTAATTGCATGATGCCGATATTGCAGCAAACACGGCAAATATCACTAAAAGCAATATTTTCTTTTTAACTGCCGTCATTAATTGAACTTTCCGTTCTTTAAGCCGTATTGCTTGAACTTTCTGTATAATGTCCTGTTACTGATCTTGAGTTTATCTGCTATCCTGTTTATGTTGCCATTGTACTTATTGTAATAGTAGGTCAGCAGTTCCTGTTCAAATTCATCAAATGTAATATTATCGATCTTATCATCACTTACATAAAACCCGTTTTCGGGCATTGCTGCGGTTTTTGAATCTTCCATCTGTATCAGCTGATGTTTAATATCCATAATATCCTTTTTCAACTCAAAGAGAGCGCCAAACAATAATTGCCTTTCATCCTGTTTGTTATATCCGTTAACAGTAGCAGGCATAAGCTCATTTTTGGGAATGCTTAGCTGGCGCATCACGTCATCCAGTTCAATTATTCTGTCTGAATTCAGCGTGATCAGGCTTTCTGTGAAATTTTTAAGCTGCCTTACGTTGCCGGGCCAGTTGTAATTGGTAATGAATTCAATCGCCTGGGGCGTAATGCCGTTAAATTGTATATTGTTTCGCCTGGTAAATTCAGAAACAAATTTATCAAAGAGAAGTTTTATGTCACCTTTTCTTTCCCTTAACGGGGGAATAACAATATTAATAGACCTTAATCTGTAATAAAGGTCTTCACGGAAAGAGTTATTATTTATAAGCTGTTCCAGATTCTTATTTGTAGCGGCAATTATTCTAACGTCTACTTTCTCAGTCCTGTTGCCCCCGACTTTCATATACTCGCCGTTTTCTATCACTCTCAGGAACTTCACCTGTGTCTGCAAAGGCAGCTCGCCAATTTCGTCAAGGAATATTGTTCCGCCATTTGCTGCTTCAAAATAACCCTTCCGGTTCTCTGAAGCTCCTGTAAATGAACCCTTAACATGGCCGAACAATTCACTTTCAATTATGCCTTCGGGAATTGCCCCGCAATTAACCGTTATGAAAGGCTTATTGTTTCTGTTGCTGAGTTTGTATATTTCGTTGGCAACAACTTCTTTACCGGAGCCACTCTCACCCGTAATGAGCACAGTAACATCTGTAGGGGCGACCTGTTTAATGATCTCCCTTAGCTCTACTATAGGGATAGACTCCCCAAGCAAATCGCTATGATGTATTTCGTTGTTCAATGTTTTGAAATGATACTCCTGACGCTCTTTATTATTATCAAGGGATACTTAATTATCAATTTGCCGTAACCGCTTCACCAAATAATGTCGCAGAATTTGCCCTGTTTATCTTTACTAATACCTTCTCACCGGGCTTTGCATCGTTCAGTGGAATTATCACAGTCTTATTTCCCGCGGTTCTGCCGAACAACATCTTATCAGATTTTTTGCTGACACCTTCTATAATGACTTCAAACTCTTTGCCAACAGTTTCACGGTTCTTTTCTTCTGATATATCTCTCTGCAGTTCAACTATTTCCACCAGTCTGCGTGTTTTTGTTTCTTCGTCAACATCATCATCCATTTTCCACGCCTTGGTTTTTTCACGGGGTGAATATTTGAACATGTACGCACCGTCATAACGAACTTCTTTCATCACTTCGAGCGTCATTTTATGGTCCTCTTCAGTTTCTGTGCAGAAACCTGTGATAATATCTGTAGAAAGCGATACATCAGGTATCTGCTTTTTGATATTATCCATAATTTTCATGTAATGATCAATGGTATAACTTCTCTGCATCAGTTCAAGCACCCGGTCACTGCCGGATTGAACGGGAAGATGTATGTAATTACACAAATTATCATATTTGGCAATTGTCTCTATCAGTTTCAGCGAGAGATCCTGCGGATGTGAAGTTGTAAAACGCAGCCTGATATCAGGCACAGCTTTTGCACATGCTTCAAGCAGGTCTGCAAAATCATACTTTTCACTTACGTATGAATTCACATTCTGACCAAGCAATGTAACATCTTTAAAACCTTCGTCACGCAATTGTTTCACTTCGCGTATTACACCTTCAAGCGGCCTGCTTCTTTCCCTTCCGCGTGTATACGGCACAACACAGAAGCTGCAGAACTTATCGCAGCCGCGCATAATTGAAAGCCATGCGCTTATTCCCTCTTTGCGGATTGGTAAAATATCATCGTAGGTTTCAACCCGTGAGAGTTTTACGGCGATTCCTTTTTCGCCTGTATCTATTAAATTGTCGATCAGTGAAGGTAGTTTTCTGTATTCATCGGGCCCTAAAACCAAATCAACTACACCCTTTTTTGTTACAAGGTCACGTTTCAGCCTTTCAGCCATACATCCTATTATACCAACAACAAGCTTCGGGTTCTTTTTTTTGTATTTCTTTATTTCGGTGAGCCTTTGCAGTACGCGGGCTTCAGCCATTTCGCGGATGCTGCAAGTGTTAATGAGTATTATAGCAGAATCATCAATATTATCCGTAATATCATACCCGTTCTTACCCATGATACCGTTCACTATCTCGGTATCGGCAAAGTTCATCTGGCAGCCGTACGTTTCAACATACAGCTTTTTGCTTAATGTTGGTTCCGTAAAACTTCCCCCTGCGGAGTTTACTTCTGTAAAGGTCTCAATCGGGATATATTTTTCCAGATCTCTTTCTTCCAAATTATACTGTCACCTTTTCTTTGGAAAGCAAATGTTCTTTTATGACTTCTGCAACACCTTTGGCATCAAGCTTCAGGTCACGGAAAAGTTCATCAGGTGTGCCATGCTCAACAAATTTATCAGGCAGGCCGTGAACAAGAATATCAACACCGGTAATTTTATGCTGGTTCATAAATTCAAGTATTGCTGAACCGAATCCGCCGGTTATAACATTATCTTCCAGTGTAATTACCTTTTTATGCCTGCTGAAAACATCTTTCAGCAGTTCACCATCAAGCGGTTTCACAAATCTTGCGTTCACAACTTCAACATCTATGTTTTCCTTAGCAAGTTCAGCCCTTACCTTCATACCAACATCGACCATATCACCAATCGCGATAATCGCAGCATCATTTCCTTTTTCAATTATTTCACCTTTGCCTATGGGAATCTGAGAGAACGGTTTAATTTCAACACCCAAAGCGTTTCCGCGCGGATATCTTAATGCAATTGGTCCTTTTTTGTACAAGGTCGCGGTATACAACATATCACGCAACTCCTGTTCATCTTTCGGAGCCATTAACACTACTCCCTGAATCGCTCTGAAGAAGCTAAGATCAAGTGCGCCGTGGTGTGTCGGACCATCGGCACCAACAATGCCAGCCCTATCCATCACAAATATCACAGGTAATTTCTGTATTGCACAATCATGTACTATCTGGTCAAATGCTCTTTGTATAAAAGATGAGTATATAGCGCATACAGGTGTGAATCCTTCTGTTGCCATGCCTGCTGCAAATGTAACGGCATGCTGTTCAGCAATGCCAACATCAAAATAACGCTCAGGCATTTCTTTCTGAAGAATATCAAGTCCGGTTCCGTCAGGCATTGCGGCTGTTATGCCTACAACTTTTTCGTTTTCTCTGCAAATCTCTACCAGCGCATCACCAAATATTTTTGTATATGCCGGTGTACCGCCGGATTTCTTTATAGCAAGCCCGGTATCCTTATCCCAGGGAGTTGACGCGTGGAACTTCTGGTAATGATTCTTGGCCGGCTTATATCCGTGCCCTTTTTCTGTGACAACATGTACAAGCAGCGGACCGGAGAAATCTTTTATCTCTTCAAATATCTTTACCACATTTACTATATTGTGCCCGTTTATGGGACCGAAATACCTGAAGCCCAGGGCTTCAAAAAGCATACCGGGTGTAACAACTCCCTTTAAGCCGCCTTCAACTTTTGCGGCAAAATTACGCAAACGGTCGCCGATCTTCGGATCAAGCTTGCCGGTTGCATCCCAAACGTAATTCCTGAACTTATTGTATGAAGGATTGGATAGAAATTCATTAAAATAATTATGTAAGCTCCATACATTCGGTGCAATTGACATTTTGTTATCATTAAGCACAACAATTATATCTTTCTTTAACAGACCGATATTATTCATTGCCTCATAAGCCATACCGCCTGTCATAGAACCATCGCCGATTATTCCTACAACTTTATTTTTCTTCTTAAGGAAGTCACGGGCTGTAGCAACACCCAAAGCCGCACTGAGCGACGTGCTTGCATGACCCGCGCCAAATACATCGTATTCGCTTTCAGAGCGTTTCAAAAATCCGCTGATACCTCCATACTGCCTTATAGTCTTAAGCTGGTCTTTTCTGCCGGTTAATATCTTGTGTATGTATCCCTGGTGTCCTACATCCCAGATTAACTTATCATCGGGAGTGTTAAACACGTAATGAAGAGCCACTGTGAGCTCAGCAACGCCAAGCGATGCGCCTAAGTGACCGCCTATTTTTGATATTGTATCAACCAAAAACTCCCTGATCTCATCAACCAGAACTTTAAGCTCGGTTAAGTTAAGTTTTTTGAGATCTTCAGGGGTGTTTACGGAACTGAGATACTTATATTCTGTTTCCAATATATTATTATTAATTGAAAAATATTTTTATACTTAAAAAAATTATGCTTTGTAATCTTTTACTTCAGTGCTCTTCGCAGCTTTGTTTATTTCTTTTATACGCAGTTCGGCGTTATTAAGCTTATCATAACACACTTTTGTTAATCCAAGCCCTTCTTCATAAAGCTTTATTGTATCTTCAAGCGTGCAGTCATCACTTTCAAGCTGTTCGAGTATCTTTTCAAGCCTCGAAAATGAATCTTCAAACGTATTTTCAGTCTTATTTTTTTTCTGTGCCACTTAAACTATATTATCCTTGCATTCTTTTTGTTATCGTAAAACTTAATTTCAACTTCTTCATCCTTTTTCAGATTTGAAGCGCGGGTTACTATTTTATCAAAATCGAATTGCAGCCGCATTTCATCAATATCAACTTTTTTCTTAATTATGGCGTAGCCTTTTTTAAGATTGTTATCAGGTGATACATGATGTAACGTTTTTTTGTAAAATTTAATCTCATTTTTCAATCCGTTAACCCTGTTATTGGTAATATTGGTTATACTTTTTGAAAAATCATCAAGTTTCTGATAAAAATTATAGATAATATCCTTGGGGCGGTTAAAATAATAACTGCCCTCAATTTCCCTTATGGAATTTCTATAACCTTCCAGCTTTGCTTGGACAAAACTTCTACAAAAATACGAAAATTTGTCAAGATTTTCAATTAACTCTCTGATATCCGGAGTTATTAACTCAGCTGCAGCAGACGGGGTCGGAGCCCTCAAATCCGCCACAAAATCGCAGATTGTGAAGTCAACTTCATGTCCAACGGCGCTTACGACCGGTATTTTGCACTCAAACACCGCCCTGGCGAGCATTTCATCATTAAACGGCCATAAGTCCTCAATTGATCCCCCGCCGCGTGCTATAACAATTATATCAACGCTGGGCAGCTTTTTGCTTTTAACCAGCCTTGGGATTTCACTCAAAGCTTCAATTACTGACCCTGCCGCGGTTACACCCTGTACACTCACAGGGTACAAGTATATGTTAAGCAGCGGATATCTGCGCTTTGTGATATTGATAAAATCCTGCAGCACGGCTCCCGTTTTTGATGTGATCATCACAACATTTTGCGGATACTTTGGCAGGGGTTTTTTATGTTCTTCATCAAACAAGCCTTCTTCAAACAATTTTTGTTTTAGCTGCTCAAATCTGTACTGCAGCTCACCTGCACCCTGCGGCTTGATCTCCCACACATCAACCTGGTAATTACCCCGCGCGGGATAGACCGTCACCCTGCCTTTAACCACCACCTGCATTCCGTCTTCGGGAGTAAAGAGCAGCGCCTGATTGCGTGTCTTCCACATCACAGCATTTATCTGTGAACTTTCATCTTTAATTGTAAAGTAATAGTGCCCTGATTGAGTATGTATTTTGAAATTGGATATTTCGCCAATTAAATGGACGAACTTAAAATTCTCCTCAATTAGAACCTTAATATAGGAATTAAGCTCAGATACCGTTAATATTTCAGGCAGATTTGCTTGCATTACCTCACAAAATTAATATTCACATTTTCAACTACCCAGCCGCCTTTGATATTTATCGGGGTTGGGTAAAATACAAATGGTTCGGAATATTCGAACGGGAAAGGATTGCCGTAGTCGTAAGCTGAATTATTATTCTTATCAATGAATGAGAACAAATTATAAGATGCATCGAGGATATTTTTATATGCAAAAACAGTATCACGCGATTCAAAGCTGTATTTTAATATTGGAATAAGTGCCGGGCCAGTAAGTTCAATTTTTACCAGGTGATCGGTGATAACAGACTCGGTATATTCACTGCTCACCCTGCCTTTTAGCTCACCAAAGGAGTTTACGCTCACCGTTCTGAATGGCAATGAAAAATTGTATGTTGTATCAATTCCGGTCTTTAAGGGGAAAGCTATATTATACTTCCTGTTTGAAGCAAAACGGTTCGCTGAGAAAATTTCAACCAATGAATCATTCTTCCAGTTGAACACCACCCTCTCAGGAGTTCCGTTTTCATCGGTGATCTTCAAATTCTGCGTAAAATTCTCGCGGGTAGGTTTATGCCTGTTGAAAAAAATGAAAATGCTTTGCTCTGGCAGTACTGTCAGTGAATTATATTCAATTGAAGTATAAACAATGTTAAGTGAATCTTTGAAATACTTTGTAATATCCAGCTCTGGCTGAATAGTTTCAACAGCGCCTATCAATTTCATGTTAAGATCAGCATTGGTTTTGGTGGCTGAATCAAGTACATCAACATCATACGGCAGAACGCCGTAGCTCTCACGCTCACCGGTATACAAAAGATTGCGGTCATCATCAATCACTGCAAGCAACCTGTACCTTCCGGGTGACATGTTGGTTAGAGTATAGTTTCCTTCTGAATTTGTTTCTGTTGAGTAATCAGGCAGATTGAGAGTTGGATCGTAACTTTTGTTCAGGTCATAAGCGAAAATAGAAGTAACATTTTTCCCGCCTCCAAAAACTTTACCCGATACCGCGCCCATATCAATTTTGCTTCCGGTAGAAAATGCGAAGCTAAATGGCTCGGTAATTGCATTACCCCTTATATCTTTCAATGCCGAGCTTACCGTTACAACAAACGTCTTGTTTCCGTCGATCTTATCCAGATCTTTAGGAAACCTGACTTCTACATCCTTTGTGCCCCATGAAAACTCAATATCACCCTTAACCTGCGGGGAAGTACGGAATGCATCTTGGAAGCTTCGCCTGTCAATATATTCATTGAATTCGAAAGAAATAGTGTTACCCCTGAAATTTACAGAATTTGGCTTTGGAGAAATGATCTTCACTTTCGGAGGGGTTTTGTCCTCATCGCCGCCTCCGGGCGGCTGCTGGTTTGCGCAAGAGCATATTCCGGCAAAAACCATCAGAATCACCACCCGGGTGATGAGAATTCTAACGTTTTCTATGGAATAGATCTTTTTCAATAACCAAATATAGCAAAAATTTAAAAATATTCATAAATATATCGTATTGTAGGAATATCACTTATACCGTGTATTGGAAAACCCTGTCCTTGCTACCATATTTGTAGTAGAGTATATGACGATATATGGCATTTAAAATAAGTTAGTTACTCTACCTATTTAAGGCTATAACAAATGGTTATATGAAAAGGTCTACAAAATTGAAAATATTGATAATCCCCTTAATTGCAGCAATGACTTTTGCACTGACCATGCAGGTTCAATCACAGAATGTATCTGTGAACAACACAGAAATTAGTACTTCAAACGATAACGGTACAAATGTCATAATTCTGGAAGATAATTCAACAGAAAATACTTCCACTGAAACAAAAAAAGTAGAAGATAAGAGCACAAAAGAACAGACAAAACAATTAGAGACATTTACACCGGAAGAACTTGAAGGCGGCAACTGGGTCTTAACGGGAGTTGAAACAAAGAGTTACAACCTGATGAATATCACGAAGTGGAACACGAATGAAACAGGAATTAAGGCAACATGCTCATGGAAAGATAAGATAGAGATAATACACACGGTAGAATCAGGGTTTAAATGGCAGGATCCCCCGAAAAATATGCAGCCGGGAGCTTATTTGAACTTAGAAGCGGTTTACACGAATATTGATTACAGTACTACTGCAAATATAAACACCGGTATTAAAATGTTCTTTGGCCGTGCAGGCAGTGACTTTAAGAATCCTGAAGCAAATGCAATAGAAGTATTGAAGCTGAACAAGGATAACAAGCAGTACGCGAATGAAGTGAAAAAGGGTTTTTACTACGCACCAAATATGCTTTTTGATGCAACTAATATGTGCCAGTTTATTGTTGATTGTTATGTAGGTAAAGACCATTACGTTACAACATACACATACACATATCAGAAGTAAACAAATTATATGATTTTCTGCTATACCAGCAAACGCTGATAGTATTCCCTACTAATTAGCAGATGAACCGGGGCTTACATTGTAAGCCCTTTTTTTTTGTATGAATTACATCTCCATTATGATTTTGCTTAAAAGAAGCTAGCACGGCGACACGGAAACACTGAGCATATAAGTGAATTGATTGGACGTTAAAACTATTTTCAGGATTTATATGTTAGTTTAGTTAAGTACAAAATTTGAATTAATCCGCAAAAATGAGATATTTTTCTTTTATTCTAATATTATTCTGCTTAACTGTTTCTTCATTCTCGCAAAATGCACAGGTTATTACCGGTTACAAAGGCAATGTAAATACCATTGCGTTTTCGCCTGACGGCAAGACACTTGCCGGAGGTGATGAGAACGGTAACCTGATATTCACTGATCTCAATTCAATGACAAAAGTTCATTCACTGGAAACAGGATCGAACATAACAAGTATTAATTACTCGCCTGCTTCGCTTGACCTGCTTGTATATACTACATATGATGGAGACGTGAATATTATTAAAGCTTCTACCAAAGAAGTTTACAGAAACTTTAAGAAGGACGGCGACCTTTATTACGCTGTATTTTCACCGGACGGAAAACAGCTTGCCGTAGCATATACAAGAGAACCAACTGAGAAAGAACAGAATAAAGGGATCAGGCTTAACTTTATTGTTGACCTGCATGAGACCGGAAAATTTGAAAAGACTAAAACGCTGAGGTTAAGCAAACCAAATGATCCGGACGGAGAAATGTTCGGGGCGAAATTGTTTGAATCATACCGCTATAACGCTTTCAGCTGTGATTATAACAACACATCAGCATATCTTGCATCCGGCAGTATGGGTAAAAACATTGCCATCTATAGTTTTGAATACGGCAAGTTTGCCCCTTCATACAAAGGTCATTCAAAAAGAGTAACTTTCGTAACATTCTCACCGGATGGAACATATCTTTGCAGCACAAGTAAGGATGAAACCGCAAAAATATGGAATGTCACTTCAGGCGGTTCAATTATCACATTAAAAGGCCATACCGGGACAATTAATTCAGCCTCATTTTCACCTGATAGCAGATACCTCGCCACAGCAAGCAATGATGAATCGGTAAAGATATGGGACGTAAAAACTTCTGCGCTTGTAAAAACTCTTGATGGATTCAGCGGAGAAGTAATTACAGTTAAATTCTCACCTGATGGAACTTACCTTGCTGCAGCAGGTACAAATGAAAAAATTCTGCTCTGGAAAGTTAACGAGATACTTCAGTAATATATAAAAATGAAGGGTCCTGTTTGGTCAGGACCCTTCGGGTTAATGGAGGAGGCTTTTTTTCGGGGAAAAGATGAGGTAGAATCGTGTGTTAAACAGTATCAAGGTCCCGGCACGAGTCCGGTACGAAGCCAGGCCGCAACCGTAGTGAAGGCAGAGCAAATATAAGATACCTTCTTCTGCAGGCCAGCTTCGTGACGTCAACCCCTATACTAAGCGTTTATCACATTTATCCATAGTGGGACAGTACTTTTTATATTTATTAAATTATTTACTTAATCAAATTTTAAATTTTACAACTTTCCTGATAACAGTAGTGGACACTTAGTCCATCTGCCTTCTTAAAAAAGCCGGCTTATCATCGTTGGAAATTTTGAAATCATCCGAATTGAAATCGAAATCTTCAATATCCATGTCTTCATTTCTTGATCTGATCTTATTGAGATCTTCCGCGCTTAGCAGGTCTTTCCTGCGGATTGTCGGAATATCAAGTCCCTGCAGTTCCTGCTGCGTACTTGGAATCTTAACTATGTTATCATCAGTATTAAGAAGCAGGTTCCTTGATTTAACTTCTTCCTTTTCAGGGTAAGTATTCGATTGTTTTGCCTGCACAGTTGTAAAACCTGTAGCAATGATCGTGACAATAACTTCATCTTCAAGCCTTTCATCAGAAACAACACCCCAGATAAGCTTGCCGTAATTACATCCTGCTGCCTGTTTAATAAGCTCAGTCATGCTCTTTAAATCAGATATTCTGAAGTTCGGATCTGCGATAATATTAAGCAGTATCGATTTGGAACCTGCAATTGATACACCTTCGAGTAACGGATTATCAATTGCCTCCTGGGTTGCCCTGAGCGCTTTGTTTTCACCCTTGGCGTATCCAATACCCATTAACGCATCACCCATATCACGCATGATGGTTTTAACGTCTGCAAAATCTACGTTAACTTTACCCTTTTTAGTGATAATATCACTTATTCCGCGTGTTGCATTATACAAAACATCATCTACCTTCCTGAAACTGTTATCCAGTGTAACTTCTTCACCTAACACTGTAAGCAGTCGTTCATTCGGTATAACAATGCATGAATCAACTTCCTGTTTGAATCTTTTTAAACCTTCGTCGGCTATTCTTAGCCTGTCATCTCCTTCAAAATCGAACGGTTTGGTAACTATACCTACAACAAGCGCACCCGTAGCCTTTGCAATCCTTGCTACTGCAGGCGCTCCGCCCGTTCCGGTACCGCCACCCATACCGGCTGTAATAAAGACCATATCGCATCCTCTTACAACCTGTTCAATTTCATCGCGGCTTTCTTCAACCGCCTTCGCGCCCTTGGTTTCATCCATACCGGCTCCAAGACCCAGTGTTGTGTTTCTGCCGATCTGTATTTTTATCTCTGCTTTGCTGCGCTCAAGATCCTGAATATCGGTATTCAATGCGATGAAGTCCACGCTATCCAGACCTTTTTCTATCATATTATTGATAGCGTTGCCTCCGGCGCCTCCTACACCAATAACCTTGATTTTTGCTCCGTACGTAGCATCAGTAACAAGTGAAATTGCCATTTTAGTTGTCTCCTTCTCTTTCCCCTTGAAAGAAATTTAAGTTTAGATTATTTATTAAATTCTTATACAATTATTTATGTAAAATCATAATTCGTCAAACCAGTGTTTTATTCTTTCAAAAACATTCTTTAACCCCGGATGTTTTTTACCCTTCAAAGACTTTGCACTCTTTTTATGGCTCAGATATTTAAGCCTGTGCAGAATGAGTCCAATCCCTGTAGCGTAAATGGGACTTTCAACTTCCTTGATGAGTCCCCCGCCGATATCCATCGGCACGCCAAGGTTTACTTCAGAACCAAGCACCTGGTTAGCAAGCTCTCTGGTCCCGCGCAGCAGTGAACCGCCGCCTGTAATTACAACACCTGCCGGCAAATAGCTTTCTATTCCGGAGCGTTTTATTTCCTGCCCGGCAAGCACGAATAATTCTTCCATCCTTGCCTGTATGATTCTTGATATTATGCTTTTTTCAATTCTCAGCGGCTTTCTGCCTTTAATTCCCTGTATTGTAATGATATCATCATTAATAATTTCACTCACCATTGCATAACCGAATTCTTTCTTCACTCTTTCGGCTTCTTTTTCTTCTATTCCAAGAGTTTCAGATATATCATTCGTTACCTGGCTTCCCGCTATGCCGATACCCGCAGTATGTTTTATTACACCCTTCTTGAATACCGCAATATCAGTTGTGCCGCCGCCGATATCAATCATCGCAACGCCGACTTTCTTTTCTGATTCATTAAGCACAGCATATGAAGACGCAAGCGGCTCAAGAACGATATCATCAATATCAACACCGCAGCTTTGAACACAGTTTGAAAGATCATCTATCTGCGAAACCAGTCCTGTTAAAATATTAACTTTTGCTTCCATTCTTAACCCGAACATACCTATTGGAAGATCGAAAATTCCGTCCTTGCTGTCAATAATAAATTCCTGCGGAATCACATCAATTATCTTTTCATCTTTGCTTAACTTCAGACTCTTGGCGCTTTCATACAGTCTTTCAATATCGTCTTCGGTAATTATCCTGTCAGGATGCGAAATAGCCACTATGCCTTCTGACTGGATGCAGCGTATATGCGGACCCGCGATGCCAACTGTCACCGATTTAATATCATATCCTGAGCGTTCTTCAGCTTCTTTAACAGATGCTTTGATTGATTCAAGTGTTTTACCCGGATTTACAACCATTCCCCGTGAAAGACCGGTTGAAGGTGCTTTGCCCACACCAAGAATATTAAGCCTTCCGTCATCTCTAACCTGGGCAACTATTGTGCATATTTTTGTTGTGCCAACATCCAAACCAACTATTATATTTTCTTCAGATTTTTTCTTAGCCATTTTATTGGTTAATATTTCAGTTTATTTGCTTAGATCCTGTTTGATTATTCAACAGGTAAATTATTGTTCTTTACCACTACCAGATCGTTATACCGCAGATCGATATACCTGAACGAATTCAT
>JBHEKV010000038.1:0-9816 GCA_041859235.1 Ignavibacteria bacterium
ACGCATTATCAGGTATTGGTGATGCATTAATGTTCTCACCTGCATTAACCCTGATGAAGAGACACTCACCCGAAAGCACAATTGATATTGCCGTAATGTTCAAACCGGTCGAAGACCTGTTCAGGAACAATCCGTACGTCAACAATGTATATTTCATAGATTTCCTGAAGCAATCGAAACTTAGTTCACTTAAGCAAACCCTTGCACTGCGTAAAAATAATTACGATGTTTCTCTTAATGTGTATCCTTCAAACAGGCGGGAATATAACTTAGTACAGTATCTTGAAGGTGCTAAGATCAAGATCGCGCACAGGTATCTGAATTATTCAAAGTCTAACTTGGATTTCCTTAACAGTAAACTCATTCAGGAAGTTAAGGACAGGCATAATGTCATTGAAAATTTTGAGCTGGCCAAATCTGTATTTCCGAACATTCGCGAAGAAGAGCTTGGCGGACTGGAAATATATCTAACTCCGGATGACGCAGCATTTGCTGAAAAGTATTTCCTTGAAAATGAGCTCGACCGCAGGTTAGTTGTTGGATTCCATGCCGGTTCTGCAACATTTAAGGGCCATATTAACAAACGCTGGTCTGCTATAAAATACGGCTCGCTTGCAAAACAGCTTGCTGAGCGTTACCATGCGAAAGTTCTGCTCTTTGGCACTGAAACTGATGTGAATGAAATGATCCAAACCCTTGGCGGAAGTGATGTATTGGTACCCAAAACGGGCAATCTGATGCAGTCGCTTGCGCTGATGGAAAAATGCAGCCTGTTCGTGAGCAATGATTCAGCTTTAATGCATATGGCAGCGGGACTCGCCATACCTCAGGTGGCAATATTTGCCTACACGAATTATAAGGAACTTCACCCATGGCAAAACAGGCATATAATTGTGCGGACAGAGCTTGACTGTTCGCCGTGTTTTTTTAACTCACCAAAGCCCGTAAAATGCATTTACACGGGCAAAGATGAATACAAGTGTATTAAGCTGGTTGAAGTAAGCGATGTAATGCAGGCTTGCGAAGCGTTAATCGAAGAAATTCCACGTAATGTTGAACCTTGAAATAGTATTTAAGAATCCTCCCCTATCCATAAACGGATAAACTCCGGTATTATATACAATCCTGTCAAGTATATTTTCCAGCGTCAAGCCAAATGTAGCTTTGCCAATTTTACCTATGATGTAGAAATCTAAAGTTGCGTTGGCCGGGATTCTAAGGTCATAATTCTGATAGTTTGGCAAATATGGCTGAGATAAATAGTTATTTTCACCGTTATAATATGAAGAGTAATACTCTGACCAGAATCTGGAATTAACTCCGATCTTGTATTCAAGTTTATTTCTGAATGCGGCATCATGCCATGCAAGATTCATGTTACCGTAATGTTGAGGGTAAAATTTTACCTGCAAAGCACCTAATCCCTGATAAATTGGAACAAAATTATATGAATAAGTGCCTTCAATATCAAACTTAAATAACCTTAGTTTAACCAAAGAATTGACACCCTTATAAACAAAATCATCGCCGCAATCACATGGCTTATAATAATAAAACTCACTCGAAACAGAATTATCTCCTGAAATAAATTCGGCTTTTGCAGATGTATAATTATACTTTGAATTGAACTGCGCCGAAACATTCAATTTTTTGAGAGTATCAAAATTGACCGAATACCCGGTTCTTATACCGCTATGCATATAATTTGTCTTGTAATCGTCAAATGTGTAGGACCTAACAAACCCTGAAACAATAAAATTTCTGTATTGCAATGAAACATCCTCAAGAAAATTAAATATTCTTTTAATGCTGCCGCTTGAATACAGCAATGGTGATACATTTTTTGATATATTGATTATCCTGTAATTGAAATCAACTTCCGTTCTGGAAGTAATTCTAATATCTTTAAAGGGATTAAATTTCAAAACTTCCTGTAATTGAGCTCCATAATTTATCCAATGGTAGTTATCTTTAACGTATATACCGTTTGGATTCGGCCTGTTCTCCTCATCTCTGTATTTGCGGAATGAATTGCTGACATACAATTGCAGTTTGGTAAATGAATTCTTGCCTGCAAGAAATACTGTACCCAAATCAACATCAAATCTTTCTTTGATCTCATACGCATCACTATTTAACACAATTGCATCGGCTGCATCAAACAACGCGCTTTTATCACCCAGATTAACTGTATCAGCATTTATGCCTCCATTCAGACCCTTTTGAATATGAGCGTAATTTACATTAGCAAAGAAGTTCAGTTTATTTGAAGGAGCAAAATTCAGGTTAAACCTTCCGAGCCATTTATCAAAGTCGCTGTTGGTGTAATGTCCATCGTAGGAGTGTTTTGTAATGCCAAAATTGAAATTCAGCTGTCTGAAAAAATTCTGATGAAAATTAGCGTCAAGATACAGATTCTCATATCTATCCTGGTAAAAGCTCATTTCAGTGTATGGCCTGAACTGGAACAGCTCGCGCTGAATTACATTTATGCTGTTGGCGTATCCGTACACATTGTTCCCAAATCCATTGGAAAGTTCTATTTCCGAAATTTCATTTCTTGAAAGGAGGTTCCAGTCAACAGTGCCGTCTATCATATCATTTATGGGCCTGCCGTGCCTGAATACTCCGTTATATGTATAAAGATACTGGTTAAAGCTAAGCGGATTCAACTGACCCACATCCATTGTATATTGATAATACCCCGGAATGTAATTAAAAATATCCTCCAGCGATTTTGCGGGATACCACAAAAATCTCCGGCGGGTTAATGTATCGGGGTTGGATTTATTTATGTACTGATAATTATGGTCAGCAAGAATAAAATTCTGAACGTAGACGGTATCTTTGGGGTCAACAGGTTTAATAACGGGCTTATTAGTATCCTGCGCTAAGGAAATGTAATTAACTGAAAAGAAAAATAATGATAATGCTATAATATGTAATTTATTTCTTTTCAATTAATGTAATATGGTAAATTTAATTATACTTAGACCTGAATAACACCATCTATCATCTTCAGTGTGCGGTCAGTCATTTCCGCGAATTTTTCATTATGCGTTACTATCACAAAAGTCTGGTTATACTTCCTGCGAAGATCGAATATCAGATGCATCACTTCATCGCTGTTTTTTGTATCAAGATTACCTGTAGGCTCATCTGCCAGTATTACTTTGGGTGAATTTATGAGCGCTCTTGCGATAGCTACACGCTGAGCTTCTCCGCCGGAGAGCTCAGATGGTTTATGCTCAAGCCTGCTGCCAAGACCGACCTCAGTCAGCAGTTCCTTAGCCTTTGGCTCAGCCTGCTTCATTGATTTACCCGCTATCATAGCAGCCAGGCAGACATTTTCTATTGCGCTGAATTCCGGCAGCAGGTGGTGGAACTGGAACACGAAACCAATGCGTGTATTCCTGAATCTTGCAAGATCATTGCTGCTTAAGCGGAATACATCTTCACCATCAAATATAACACTGCCTTCAGAGGGTTTATCAAGTGTGCCCATAATATGCAAAAGTGTACTTTTGCCGGCCCCTGAGGGTCCCACTATAGTCACAACCTCACCTTCAAATATTTCAGTATCGATCCCCTTCAGCACTTTCAGCTTTTCGGTCTTTGATACCTGGTATTCCTTGGTTAAACCTGTTGTTTTAATTATTACTTTTCTAGCTGTATCCAATATTATTTTCTATTTCTGCTTTTGATGAAAATATTAAAATTCGAAATTGTAGGTGTCATGGCTTGCCTGACACCTGGCGGAAAATCAAAAATGATTCCTGTCTGATCAGGAATAACAAAATAAAACTACTCCCAGCGAATTGCCTTTATCGGCTCCTGTCTAGCGGCACGAAGTGCCGGGTAGAGCGATGCGGCAACTGAGATTAATAATGCGCAGATTGCCACATAGATAAAATCGGTGTAACGAATATCAATCGGCAATGCGTCAATTGAATAAACCATGCCATCAAGCGGGTAGAATTTGAATTTTATCTGCGCCAAACATATTGCCAATCCCAAAATTGAACCCAATATTGTGCCGTAAATTCCTATCAAAATCCCTTCAAACATAAATATCTTCATAATGCCGGAATTCTTTGTACCCATTGCCTTAAGTATGCCAATATCACGCTTTTTTTCTATTACGGTCATAGTCAGCGAGCCAACTATGCTGAACGATGCAACCGCTATGATCAGCGAAAGCACTATAAATGCCGTCCAGCGCTCTACTTTCATAACGGAATAAAGGTCTTCGTGCATGTTGTACCATGTGTTTATCCTGTATCCGGCACCAAGTGTGCCAAGCAGTTTCTGCTTAACATTTTCTGAATTATCTATATCTTCAATCCTCAGTTCAACTCCGTTTACATTGTTCTTAAGGTCATACAGGCTTTGCGATTTTGGCACTGAAATAAATGAATATAGCTTGTCATAGTCCCGGTTATTAGCGTCAAATATTCCGCGAACTATGAACTTCTGGGTTTTAGGCGTTACTATCTGTGTTAATGCTTTTTCCATTCCTACGGGACTCATAACCGAGATAGTATCCAGCACTCTTGCTTCAAGCTTCGCGGCCAGACTGTTGCCTAGTACAATTCCGCCAAACTCATCGTTATCTTTAAATTCAAAATCGCCCAGGGTGGTCTTTTCCTTCACATCTGAAAGACCCGATATTCTTTTATCATCAACTCCCTTAACAAAGGCTACTATGTTATTTTTTTTGGTGGATATTACCCCTTTGTTAATTGTAAAAGGCGCAATTTCAGTCAACTTTGTTTCAGAAGATATTCTGCTGATAAGGGTATTGTAATCTTCAACAGTTTTACCGGAATCAGCTTCAACCCTGAGATGAGGATCAAACCCGGTCAGGGTATCAAGTTGGAATTTATTGAATCCGTTAAACACGGAAAGCATAACAAGCAGCGCGGTAACTCCTACGGTCAGACCAATAACAGAAATAAAAGTAATTACAGTAATGAACTGTACTTTCCTTTTGGAAAGAAGGTATCTGCCCGCAATGAATCTTTCAAACATCAAATTTAAATATTACTTTGTAATAAGTTCAAAGATAAAAGCTATTCGTCAAATACAAGTATCGGCTCTCTGTACAGCCTTACTTTTTTTGAATCAATTTTATGCTGTATATATTTATCAAGCTCAATATTGCGTTTATCAATATTTTCGTCAGTCTTCAGCGCATCAACCAGTATCTTAATATGCAAAACCCTGTTTGGTATCAGGTGCCTGGATATTCCCGCTGGTAGTTTTTGCCTGAGACCGGAAATAGCCACAATATCTTCCTTTGCAAGGTCCGGGAAAACGAACAACAAACCTTCATCCGGTGAGAGGTCTCCGACATTAGCAATATCAGTATCACTGTCAATCCTTGTGTAGCTAAAGTTGCGCTCATAATACCTGTTCAGAAGTGAAAGTGAAGCAAGCCTTGTTTCAAGATCACTGCTCAGCATAATTGATGCTGCGCAGCCGTCTGTTGAAAGTACAATAAGTTCATTTTTACTTTCAGGTTTTCGTTTCTTCAGCAGCATGTTAAATTCCATACCGCTTTCAATACAGAAGAGCTCAAGCTCTTTTATGGTCATAAAGCTTACAAAATGGTACCATGATTTCAGCACAACATTACTGCTGTTATAATCAACCAACTGGGCCAGAATGGCTTTGCAGCCAATTTGCCTGAGAGCTTCAAACCGGTTGGCTCCATCTATTAATATATATTTATCATTAATATAGGCAACAATTAACGGATTGTATAACACATTTTCATCATTGAACCGCTCCACCAGCCTGCCTGAGCGGTTATCTTCACATTCTTCATGCAGTGCAACAGTATTTTGAGGCAGAAGTTTGAGTTCAAACTTTTCCCCGGCGAGGATGGACATAGATTTTAATCAGTTAATAATGTAAAAAGGCAATATAACAATCGTAAACGTTGTTTTCTGTATAAAGAATTATCCTATTAATTCATAATAAATCAACAACATTTTTTGACCTCAGGACTAGATATGATCAGGACTCCGTAGGGAATACACATTTATAGTTAATTTAATAAAACACTATACGATGCCGTTGATATCTCAAGTAAATTTTGCGCTTTTTGCCGAAAAATGTGCGACACCTATGGTGTCGTAAATTAATCTCACCCTTAATTATAAATGTTTGACGCCTACGGCGTCATTAAAAAGTTGAAAGCTCTTTCTCACAATATAGTTGAAATATCATAAGCTCTTTACATTTGCGCAGCATTTGAAATAAAAAAAAGCTGCAGGAATAAATATTGGTTCCTCAGCCTTTGGTACTTCTCTAAACTTTGAGTGGCTTTAAAATAAAAAATTCAGTCCGCCTGATACTCCCCATGTTCCGGCTTCTTCGAGTCCGTACGAGCCCCCAAAAGACATACCGATTTTATTGGAAAGCACAAATCCAATACCGCTGTATACGCTGTGTGAATTATAGTTAAGCCTCGTATTCCTGGAAAATGAATACCCGGCATACATTGAGATCTTTTTGGTCAAATCAACCGATGGACCGCCCGAAATTACAAACTCAGGTTCAAAAGTATAATCATAACCGCTCTTCGCACTGTCTATCTGATTCTGAATTACAGCAGGATATTTTTTCGTATTGGGGAAGTCTCTTCGCTGCAGCAGATTCACTTCAAAACTCAGATCATAACCAAAATTCCCTTTTACAAATCCCTGCGCAACTCCCAGATAAAGATCAACCTTCCCTGTGCCAAGCTCCTTGTTTGAACTTGCTGTTGGCAGCTTCACAATACCCTGAACGCCGTATATAAAGTAATCAGATTCAAGGAATGAATATTTAATGCCAAGGTATGAATCACCTACCCCGCTTATTTTACTGCCTGAAAAATTATAAGACTGGGTGTATGGAGAAATTCCTGCCGAGAGCTCAAAATTATCTGTAACGCCATAGCTTAAAGAGACTGGTATATCAATTACTTCATCACTGTATGATACGCCAAAAGATAAAGATGTTTTTCCTTTTTCCATGTTAAAAGCATCCACACCGTAACCGGGCCTGTTGGCGCTTAGCAGGTATGAATAGGCCGTCAGCCCCAGAAGATCTAGCAGACGGTTATTGCCTCTGCGCTGCGAGTAAGCTTCAGGGATCAAGATCAATGTTAAGAGCAGAATAAGTAACGCTTTATTATATATGTTCATTTTTCTGAAAGTAAACAAAAAACGGGCATAAAAATTATGCCCGTATTTGAGGATATAGAGTAATCTTTATTTACTTGTGATTTCCACTTCGTTTGATGCAATTACAGTGCCGTCCTTTTTCAGACAGCTAACTTTGTATTTGCCGGGCTCTTTGAATTCTACATCATCAAAGTGGATATAATCCCAGCTGGATTGCACCGTGAACGGAAATGTCTCAACAGGCTTTCCTGAAGCAACATCGGTAACATTAACATCAACAGATGTTACGCCTATTGGCTTGGATAGCTTTAACATAACCGTCAAAGTACCGGTTGTAAATTTTGTACCTTCGCCTATTTCCTTTGTTGTGTATTTTTCACAGAAATAGAGCCTGTCTCCGCCTGTAAGATTCTGCAGTTTAGAGCAGGATACTACCACTAAAAATAAGACAGCAAAAGCGGCGAAAAGTTTAACCTTATTCATTTTATCTCCTTTGTGTTTTCCCCTTTAGGAATTTATAATGTAAAAATAATGAAATATCATAAAATATAAAAGATTTATTTATCACGTAGATCCATGTATTTAAGACCGTCTATATCACCCCAAAGACCCTTTTTCTTTTCACGGGCATCGGTTTCAGCTTTAATAAACTCTTTCTGTTTTGTTACATTGAACTTCCTGTAAGCGTTGGCGTAGCCTTCTTCAACTATCTTCAGATTAACGAACGTGCCGTCTTCAAGATAAACATACCTGAGCAGCCTTCCGTACTTATCTTTATCATCGCCTTTTGCATCAGGTTCAAGTATTACTTTTTTCCCGCCTATGAGTCTTGCAGTGAATTCCGAAGATAATGTTCCAAGTTTTTTGATCGTTTCCTTATCTTTCCCGGTACGTTCTGCATCACGGTCAAATTTATCAGAGCTCCATTTTTCAGGTGTATCAATTCCCAGCATGCGCACTTTCTCGCTCTTTCCGCCGATCTCAACTTCAAAAGTATCTCCATCAAATATCTTTTTAACCAGGTAAGACCTGTTATCTTTAGTATTCTTCTGGTCAAGCTTTGGTATAATATACTTCCAGCCGAAATACGCCAGCAATACAAGTACCGCAATTGTAGATACAGTTTTGAAGGTAAGTTTAATTAATGACTTCAATTATCCGGGTTTTGATTTCGGGTTTAGTTTTTGATATTTTGATACCTTTTTGCAGCATTTTTTTTGCTGAGCTTACCTGCTCCTTTGTTTCACCATATATCCGGCATATTACTTCATCTTTACTTGCTCTGCCGCCAATTTTTTTATCAAGCAATATTGCCGAGGAATAATCAATTTTATCTTCAACGGTCTTTCTTCCGCAGCCAAGATTCACTGCCGCGAGTCCGAAGGTGAGTGCATCAAGCTCAGCAACATAACCGGTATCATCTGACTTTATTACCTCTGAGAATTTTGCCTCAGGGTAAAGCATAGTATCATTTATGAAATTAATATCACCGCCCTGTAATTTGACAAGTGCAATAAATTTATCAAAACACTCACCGCTTGTCAGCTTTTCTTCAGAGAGATTCATGCCTTCTTCAACTGAACTGCATTTGCCGGCAAGCATAAGCATCGCACCGGCAAGGTATAAAGTTACGTCAATAAGGTCTTTTGAGTGCTGTGACTTATCCAGCTTCGGATTCATAATTTCAATGCATTCCTTTATTTCAGCCCAGTTACCTATTGCATATCCAAGCGGCGAGCTCATATCTGTGAGTACCGCAAGCGCTCTTTGTCCGAAATCTTTTGAGGTTTTCAGCAGCCTGGAAGCAAGTTCTTTTGATCTTTCATATGTCGGCAGGGTTGAGCCGTTTCCGACCTTTACATCGTATACAATTCCTTCTGATCCTTCAGCAATTTTTTTGCTGGTTATACTTGCTGTTATAAGTCCAACGTTTTCAACTGTGCCGGTAACATCCCTGAGCGCATATATCTTTTTATCTGCGGGCGTCAGCTCATCCGTCTGCCCGATCATACAAACATTAAGCTTTTCCAGGTTCGCAGTAAATTCTTTGATACTTAAATGCACATTAAATCCGGGAATTGATTCCAGTTTATCAAGCGTTCCGCCTGTGTGACCGAGTCCCCTGCCGGACATCATCGGAACGACTATATCAAAACAAGCAATAAGCGGGGCCAGTATAATCGATGTCTTATCACCAACACCTCCTGTTGAGTGTTTATCTACCTTTGGCTTTTTTATATGCGAAAGGTCAACCCTTTTACCAGAATTTATGAAGGCCTTTACAAAGCCAAGGGTCTCAGCGTCATTTAATCCCCTGAAATAGATCGCCATAAGCAGGGCAGATTTCTGGTAATCGGGAATTTTACCCTTAACATATTGAGAAATGAAGAAGTTAATTTCTTCTTCAGTTAAAACTTCTTCGTTTCGCTTCTTTTTTATTATTTCTACGGGATTCATAATACAAATATATGATTTTGAATTGTTATATATTGCCAAAAAAACAGTACTACTTTTTGATGCTTTCCCTGTAAAATATAAAGTATCACAGTTAGATTGTTGTTAGAAACTTTCTATTGAAAAACAGCCTATTTAATGTTATCTTACATTAATATACTAATCTATTCTGATCAAAAGCCCGGCT
>JBHEKV010000063.1:0-2517 GCA_041859235.1 Ignavibacteria bacterium
GATTTTACAACATTCCATTGTACATCGGTTCCGGTTATGAGGTAATTCCTTTTTGAAAGCTGGAAATCAAGCTGCGAAATATTTCCAAAATTGAATGAAGTAATGTAAGTCTCAAAACCTTTTGATGGATCTTGTGCAAAAAGTATAGTAACCGGATTCTTAGGATTGTAAAAAGAAATACTCTTTAATTTATAATAATAAAATCTTGATGTGTATTTTGTGTTTTTCCCGGGAATTGCAGTGTAAAAAGCATCAATACTCTGAGTTTCTTTATCAATTTTATCGCCAATGTAGTAGTCAGCAACCCTGTAGGGCATGGAGTAACCTCCTGCATCTTTTCGCCAGTAATGCGGAAAATCACTCTTGGATTTTGTGTATTGAAGAGTAACTTCAAGATCACGATTGTTAATAACATCATACATCAGTTTGGCAAGACCGCTGTAAAAATTGTAACCCGTTTGCATGGCGTGTCCATCGTTCTGCTTAAAATTGAAATTAAGCATATATGCCAGTTTGCCGTATGTGTTGCTGTGCAGAATATCAAATCCTGCAAAACTTCTTAAGCCATTGGTGAACTTCAAGCTGTCATTCAATTTTTCATAGAAGCCGTAGTTTGTACTGATACTGGTGAAGGATTTATAGGTTGGTTTTTTGGTTATAACATTCACAACACCGCCTATTGCTGATGAACCATAAAGCGAAGAAAATGCTCCTTTTACAACTTCAGTTCGCTCTATTATTGATACTGGAATTAATGACCAAAGCGCACCTTTTGAATCACCTGTAAGCGATGGTCTGCCATCTAGCAGTAACAGAACGCGGTTGCCTATACCGCCTCCCGCTACATCACTTGAGCCTCTGATGGAAAGGCTTTGTACATTTATTCCGCTTGTCTTAAAAATAGTAACACCCTGAACGTCACTTAATACATCATCAAACGTTAAGGGATTACGGTTTCTTATATCTTCTGCAGATACTATTGAAATTGAAGAAGGTGTTTGTTTTAGTGTAAGCTCTGTTTTTGTTGCAGTGACGTTTATTTTATCTGTTTCTATATTGACCGGTACAAGGAAAATGTTCACTGTTTTCGTTTCATCGGCAGTTACAGTAATATCTGTTATTTCTTGTTTTTCGTAACCAAGCCTTATGGTTGTAATAACATACAACCCTGCCGGAATTTGTTTAAATTCATAATTCCCGATCAGGTCGCTGCTTGTTTCAGCTTTATAGGTTCCGGTTCCTTCGGCTGATGCAAGTTTAATTTTTGTATAACCAACTAATCCATCGTTTGTCAGGTCAATTACTTTGCCTGTAATCTTACCGGTATTTTCTTCAGCGTAACAAATGTTTGCCAAAAGTAAAATTAAACACAGCACTTTACTTATTGAAAGTAAAGTGCTGTTTGAAAAAATTCGTAATTCTGAAAAAAGTTTCATTAGAAAATTTTCTTTGCGGTATCTGACCAGCTTATCATATTGATATATCTTACTCCCTGTCCACTCGATAAATCCGCTTTAAGAGTAGGTGACATTAAACAGGTAAATGAGTGAGATGTATCACATCCATAAACGCTCATGATTGGGCTCTGTCCACCGGAGTCTTTTCTCCAGCCTACAGAAACAACATATTTCTGTGCTGAAGGCAGGTTTGACAAAGTGTAACAATAATTCAGATTATTCCCGGAAATTCTGATAGTATCATAAGCCGAAGGACCACCGGTTGGAGGCCAGCCTGTTTCAGGATATGCAGAAATCAGATAAACTCCGCCTGTTCTAACAAAATTTGTATCTACAAATGTAACTCTGCCTTTTATCATTAAACCGGTTAGGGTTGAATCAGTGCAGGCAGTATCAGGGGTTGAAGGGGGATTGTTAGTAATTATTGTATCTTCACCGCAGCTATTTATTAATATTCCCACAAAAGCCACAATAACAAATAGTCCCAAATGTTTTAAAAATGTCTTTTTCATTTAAATTTATTATTGATTTTTGAAAATTAGTTAATTGTAAATCTTGATACAAAATTAAATATAGATGTCATATTAAAATATGACTTATATCATAAGCCAATAAGATTTTGGTCAGTTTTTGTTATATATGGAGCAGAAATCACAAAAAATGATCTAGAACGAAAAATATGCAATAATAGTCGGTAATAACAACCATAAAATGCCTTTTATCAAAAAGAATAAAAATCCCAAAAGTCCAATTTTCTTTACTTTTTGCCTGAAACCCTCACTAATCATCTTGATATAACTTCATATGTCTTAAAGCTCGAGCTCATCGGGGGTTCTTCGCCCTTTTCTTTGGCAAGTTTAATATCTTCAAATCCGCGTTTATGACCTTCAATGAATTCAGGTGACTTAGTCCATCTCTTAAATGTTTCTTCACTATCCCAATGACTTACAATGAGGTAATTGTCACCGTTATCCTGCGGCTTCAATACTTCCATGTATTTGAAGCCGGGCATGCGGTCAATTGCTCCGGCACGGGTAGCAAACAACTCTTCAAAACGGGG
>JBHEKV010000050.1:0-53630 GCA_041859235.1 Ignavibacteria bacterium
GAATTGTTCTGCCTATAATTATATGTTATATTTGTGTTTAATTTTGCCAAAAAATGCCAAAAATAACACAAATCAAAGCAAGGGAAATCCTCGATTCTAGAGGTAACCCCACAGTAGAAGTTGATGTAATTTTAAACGATGGTACATTAGGAAGAGCAGCTGTACCTTCCGGTGCATCTACAGGTCAAAAAGAAGCTGTTGAACTAAGAGATGGCGATAAGAAGCGGTACATGGGCAAGGGCGTGCAAAAAGCCGTTGCTAATGTGAATGATATTATCTCCAATTCATTAATTGATCTTGACCCCACCGACCAGCTAAAGCTCGATTCAATACTTCTTGAGCTTGACGGCACTAAAAACAAATCAAATCTGGGTGCAAACGCCGTTTTGGGTGTTTCACTCGCAGCAGCAAAAGCATCAGCATTACATTTTAATATGCCTCTTTACAGGTATATAGGAGGAACCAATGCCAAGGTATTGCCTGTTCCTATGATGAACATCATAAATGGGGGCAAACATGCTGATAATAATCTCGATTTCCAGGAATTTATGATAATACCCGCAGGCGCAAAGAGTTTCCGTGAGGCGCTTAGGATGGGCACCGAGGTTTTTCATTCACTGAAAAATGTTCTTCATAAAAAGAACCTGAATACTGCAGTTGGCGATGAAGGCGGATTTGCTCCTGACCTGAAATCAAATGAAGAAGCATTTGAAGTCATAATTGCAGGAATTGAAGGCGCAGGATATAAAGCAGGCAAGGATATATATCTTGGACTTGATGCAGCATCAAGCGAAATGTGGAACAAAGGAAAATACGATTTTTATAAATCACACCAGCCTTCAAAATCAGCCGCTGAAATGGTTGAGCTGTATAAACAGATGGTGAAAGATTTCCCGATTATTTCGATGGAAGACGCTATGAGCGAAGAAGATTGGGACGGCTGGAAGCTGCTTACAGAAGCTTTAGGTTCACAGATACAGCTTGTTGGTGATGATGTCTTTGTAACAAATAAAGAGATATTAAAAAAGGGAATTGAAAGCGGAATATGTAATTCAATTCTTGTAAAAGTTAACCAGATTGGCACACTCACAGAAACACTTGATACAATTGAGCTTGCCAAAACTAATGCATACACAAATGTTATCAGCCACCGCAGCGGAGAGACTGAAGATGTGACTATTGCGGATATTTCCGTTGCAACCAACGCGGGTCAGATCAAAACCGGCTCACTTAGCAGAACTGACAGGACTGCAAAGTATAACCAGCTTTTGAGAATTGAAGAAGAGCTGGGTGATATGGCTTGTTATCCGGGCAGAAACATTTTTAAAGGATTGAATTAACTAATTACGTATATATAGAAAGCATAAATGAAATCAACTGATTTTAAATTTTCCATTCCCAAAACCTTAATAGCTCAGCACCCTAAACTTCCCAGAGATGAAGCCAAGATGATGGTGATAAACAGGAAGACCAAAGAGCTTGAAAATAAAAAGTTCAAGGATATTATTGATTATATGGATGAAGGCGACTGTCTGGTGCTGAATGACTCCAAGGTTTTCGCTGCCAAATTATTCGGCACAAAGGAAAAGACAAACGCCAAGATAGAAGTTTTCCTGTTAAGGCAGCTAAGCCAGGAAGAAAATATATGGGACGTGCTTGTTGATCCTGCGAGAAAAGTCAGGATCGGTAACCGCATTTTTATTACCAAGAACCTGTATTGTGAAGTAATAGATAATACTACCTCAAGGGGCAGGATAGTAAGATTTAATTACCGCGGTGATTTCCAGAAGTATATAGATAAACTTGGTAAAACCCCGCTGCCGGAGTACATTAAACGCGAACCAACTGATTCTGACAGGGAAAATTACCAGTCAGTTTTTGCGGAAAATATCGGTTCGGTTGCTGCTCCTTCAGCAGGTTTGCACTTTTCAAAAGAACTGCTAAGGAAGATTGAGAAAAAGGGCATCAATCTGCTGCCGGTTACATTGCATGTTGGTTTGGGTAAGTTCCGCTATGTCGAAGTTGAGGATCTTACCAAACACAGGATGGACTCAGAATTTTTTGAGATACCTGATTATACTGCCGAAGAAGTAAACCGCGCAATCGAAGGAAAGAAAAAAATAATCGCTGTAGGTACATCGGTTGCAAGAGTACTTGAAGCAAATACAACAGCAGGCAGATTTATCCGTTCAGGCAAAGGGTGGACAGATAAATTTATCTATCCGCCGCAGACATTGAAGGTTGTTGATAAGTTCGTCACGAATTTCCATAACCCGCAGTCAACTATGGTTATGATGGTTTGCGCATTTTCGGATAAGGATATGGTTATGAAAGCATATAAAAAAGCTGTGAAGGATAAATACCGCTTTTACAGTTATGGTGATTCAATGTTTTACATTTAGTTATTTTAAATTAAATATAAAATTGTTATTGTTATAAAATAATACCCCGAACAAATTCTTTCGGGGTATTTTATTTGTACGCATATGAAAAATGATGTTCATGTAATTATTACTGCAGGAGGCACAGGAACACGGTTCAGCAGGAGTTCTAAAACTTCTTCAAAACCGAAGCAGTTCCTTAACCTCCTTGGTAAGCCTGTCATACTTCACTCTTTGCTTAAATTCCAGAAGTGTAAAGAGGTAAAGAGCATTTATATCTCTGCTTCGAAGGAATATTTTAACCTCCTTCATGCAATAGCTGCAAAAAACAGGATTACAAAATTAAGGGCTCTTGTTGAAGGCGGCAAGACGAGGTTTGAATCTGTGAGGAATGCATTTAACCAGGTGGAGTGCAAAGTTAGTGATATTATACTCATACATGATGCTGCCCGGCCGAATGTTACAAAAAGTGATATTAGTGAACTTATCAAAACTTCACGGAAGTGCGGTGAAGTAATATTAGGCATTAAAGTTTCGGATACAGTCAAGAGAACCTCGAGCAGTATTATAAAAGAGACGGTTTTGCGGGATGATCTTTGGCTGGTGCAGACCCCGCAGGCATTCAGATACGACGTATTGAGCAGGTCATATATTATCGCAGGCAAAAAGACAGACTTTACTGATGAAGCTTCTTTGGCTGAATTTGCGGGTTATGAAGTTAGGATAACAGAGGGCAGCAGGTTCAATATTAAGATCACATCTGCCGAAGATATGGCGGCGCTTAAGAAGATAATGGGATAGATCTTTAGTTAAGCGTTTGAACAAACCCATGCAACAAGTTAATCAAAGTTAAGATCAGGGCATAAAAAAAGGGACTCATTTTCATGAGTCCCTTTTTGTTTTATTAAACTGATTATTATTTTACTAACCTTTGAAACAAGGCGGTTAAATAACTATTTAACCAGCATCATTTTCTTAACTGATGTGAATTCACCTGCATCAATTCTGTAGAAGTAGATACCGCTTGCGAGATTTGAAGCATTGAAATCAGCTGTATGGAAACCGGGCTGTTTCATTTCGTTCACAAGTGTTGCAACTTCTTTACCCAATAAGTCATATACCTTCAATGAAACATTAACAGCTGTTGGAACTGAATATTTTATTGAAGTTGTCGGGTTGAACGGATTAGGATAGTTCTGTGCCAGTGAGAAATAGTTAGGAATTTCAATTGTCTGGATTCCGCCAACAAGTGACTGGTAAGTAACCTGGATACACCAAGCTTTTAATAAGCCGGTATCGCCGGTTGCGTTATCAGTTATTGTAAGTACCCATGAACCATTAACCGGTACGCCATTCAATGAAGTAAGTGCATTTGACGGTTTCCAGTTGCCGGTGAAAGGTGCAGTACCTGATGAAATCGGAGTAGTAGCTGAGTCATTGAGAACTGTGCCGATAAAGTTATCGCCTGAGCCTCCGACTGCGCTGATTATGTTACAGCTTGCTGCGCCTCTTGATAATGTGAAGGAAAGATCTGAATCCCATGTGTGGGTTAAAGTATCAATTCTTACATTAACATCAACTACATTAAATGCGTTTGCAATATTTACAACTATTGAATCTTTTACTGTTGAGTTATCAGGAATTACCAGATTTACATTATTTCTGCAGATCTGTGTCTGTGAGTTTACCAAACCGGCAGGCTGAACAGATACGACTGTTGAAATAGTATCATTTGCTCTGTTTTCGTCTGTAGCTGCACCGCTGAAGATCTTCAATGTATAGTTACCAACTGCTGTTGGTGTCCATGAGAATGATGATGAACCAACTGCACCAGCAGGTAAACTTGAAATTGTATTTGTTGTCTGGATGGTACCGTTTACAGAGAATCTTACAGGAAGATTTGTCTGTGCGTTTGTACCGCCGTTTGTTACTTTACCTCTGATTGTATAAGCCTGGTTAACTGTAAATGAACCTGGTAAGCTTAAGAACGGACCAACTACAACATCGTTTGCCGGAGGAGGACCGTATGTGATACCAACTGTCCATACCTGGTAAATACCGGATGAGTTATCAGCCCAGAACGGGAATATTTTACCGGAGCCTGATGAGAATGTGCAGCCGGTGTAATCACCCTGGTAACCGCCGGCAAGACCGGGGATCGGAGCAGGTGTGAATGTATGATCGCTTACTGCAACATCAGACCATGTAGCGCCGCCGTTCAATGAACGTGACATCCAGAATTCTGTAACGAATCCTGATGTGTTTCTCTGATCGTAATAAGAAACGTTTACGCCGCCATCAGGGGTTACGCAAATTGCAGGCATATAGTTATATCTGCCGTTGCTTGGATCCTGGTTAACTTTTGAATGTGTCCAGCTTGTTCCGCCGTTTGAAGAGATACAGATCGTAACGTCAGAAACGTCCAATGAAAGCGGACCGCCGGCTTTTTCTGAAAGTGCTGCGTATAACCAGCCGTTTCTTGCTCCGCCTGTCATATCAATTGCCAGACGCGGGAAACCTGAAGCACGAATACCGTTAAATAAGTTTGATGCGCGGATACCGTTAATATCAACTGCAGTATTTGTAGCTGTTGGCCATGTAACACCGCCATCTGTTGATTTTGCATATCCTAAATGATCTTCTGTTGAATTCTGTCCGTTTGTTGTGCAATGTGCCCAAATAACGTAAACTACGCCGCCGGGACCAACTCTGACATCGCAGCCCTGCTGATGGTGACCAGCTGCAGGAACAGGTGAAACCGGTGCTGCTGCAGACCATGTTGCGCCGCCATCTGTTGAGTATGAACCAACGATACGGTTAACATATGTGCCGCCAAAGTTTGTCCATACTGTATAAGCACGGCCAAAGAACGGACTGCCTGATGTTTCATCAACTGCTGAGAAGTTCTTATCAAAACTGGATGCACCAGGGAAGTTCATATCAAATACCCATGATGTACCGTTGTTTGTTGAGTGACCAAAGCCCTGGATACATGAAAGTCCAAGTCTTCCTGCCCATGTGCTTCCGGTAGGCCATATAATAGCGCCGGGGTCACCGCTGTTGGGTGTATACATCTGGAAGTTACCTGACCAGCTTGTTCCGCCGTTGTTTGAAAAACAGAAACCTGTTCCCCAGAATGACGGACCGTATGAGTTCCATGATGCGAACATTACAGAGCCATTGCCCTTCATTGTTGTTGCATCAACCTCACTTTGTGTTGCTGTGTGAGGGAAAGGTCTAACGTTAGGAGGAAGAACTAATAATTCTTCGCCTGTGTTAACTACTCTTGTAGTAGTGTTCGGATTCTGGTAGTTAACCTGATCCTGTGCCTGCGGTAAATTGTAGTATTCACCTGTAGGATAGACTTTCGTCATAGGTGTTTTCCACACGTAATCAGGCACATCCTGTGTAAATACATTGCCGGTTAATATCAATGCACACACAATGAAAAGTGTTGATTTTAATTTCATCATTTCCTCCTGGGTATAAAATTATTACACCCAAATGATTTTAGTTTGGTTTATTAAAAAGTGATTTTAAGTAGTGCATTTTAAGGTAATAATTCCAAAAAAGCAAGTTTATTTTTCGTATTTTTCTAAGAAACTCAGCTATTTGTTTTAGTGTAGTACGTATGACAAACTAAAAACCCGGGATGGTTTTATGCCTAATCGAAATTTGCATTTGTAAGACTATTTTTGGAAATAATTAGTTATTTTTGTGTTATGCAGATTAAGAGAAAGATTGAGTTTCTACTGTTTTTTTGGGTTTTTGTAGCCATAGGAAGCCCGGCACAGGAATACTGGCTTAATCAGCCCTCTCCAACCCAAAAGAATCTGACAAAAAGTCTCTTTGTTGACTCACTTTATGGCTGGGTTATTGGTGATTCAGGAACGATCATTAACACCACAAACGGCGGGCTCAACTGGAGCTTACAGACTTCCAATCTTTACAGCGCCGAGCTGCAGGATATTTCTTTTATTTCAAGAACAACCGGTTGGATACTTTCATTTGATTCCACTTATAAGAGCTTCTATATAAAGACAACGAATTCCGGCCTTTCATGGGCAAAAACATATTACCCTGATACAACAACGATACTTAAAACTATTTTTTTCCTTAATTCCCAGACCGGATTTGTTTCCGGTTTCAGCGGAAATATTTACAGAACTACTGACGGCGGCAACAGGTGGGAAAATTGCCACATAGATACGACAAGCTGCCTGTATCTGTTTCCCAAAAATGATATTTATTTCATAAATGATCTGACGGGCTATGCCTGCGGCGGAGTTCTGGACCTGCAGGGAATTTTTCTTAAAACAACCAATGGCGGCACAGGCTGGTTTTCTATGTGCGTCGCGGCTGAACCACTTAATAAAATAATGTATCTAGGAAACAACCGGATCGCCTTAATGGGAGGAGATTACGACCTTGGAAGCATACTTGCGGTTTCATCCAACGGTGGTTCGAACTGGTCTTATGAACAGACGGGCTGCTACGGTAATGCAACCGGATTTTCGTTCAGGACACCCGGCGAAGTATGGGCGGCTCTGAATTTTTCATGTAAGTTCGCCGTCAACCTGGATTCAATGAAACCGGGCACAGAATGGATATGCTTTGATACACCCGGAAATATTGCTGTAAACGATGTGATTTTCCTGTCGTCATCACTTGGATATTCATTCGGTGAAGGCGGAAGGATCTTTAAGTATAATCAGAATATTATAGGGCTGCAGGGCAATAATCATTCAGTTCCGGTTCAAAGCCAATTATATCAAAATTATCCAAACCCGTTTAATCCTGAAACAGTGATAGAATATTTTATTTCATCGCCTGCGGCCGTTGGCATAAAAATATTTGATGCTGGCGGCAAAGAAATAAAAAGTTTTGATGAGGGCTTCAGATCCACCGGGAAATATAGTTTGTCCTTAAATTTAAGTGAACTGCCATCCGGCGTTTATTTTTATTCACTTGATACTGACGGGAAAATTTTAAGCAGAAAAATGGTTTTGATAAAGTGATTTAATTCTTTTTACCGATGCTTATTTCTTCATCACTTTCCTTACAATATCACTCATCCCAAGAAAAAAATAACCCTGCGGTTCTTCCGCTGATTTTCTTTTCATTTCATTTTCCATAGCTATAGGATAGCTCAAAACATCAGTCTCAAATTGTTTTTGCTTAAAAACCGCGTCATATGGATTAAATACTTTATATCCGTATTTTGAGATCAGTTCTTCGTTTCTCTGGACTCTTTTGGCTAAAAGCATTGAAAGATCATCCCAGTATATAAGCGCCCAGTCTTTGTTATTTAGCAGAAATTCTGTGACCTGCTGCTTCATAATATTGGGGTATCGGCTTAATTTTGGCTCAAAGAATATAACAAGGTCAAACCCGTGTTTATCAAGCTTGCCCTGGAATCCCGGCTGCATTTTTAAAATAGAATAGTACTCATTAAAGATCTCGTCATTTATGTTCCTGCTATCTATAAAAACTTTTTGCTCAGGGAATAGCCATTTGAAATATCCGCCTGTATCAAAATTGTTGTACACTGTTCCATTTATTCCGTTATCTTTCATAAAACGGTACAATCCCAGCGGAAAGTAACGGTTGCTTACCCCCAGGCCGGCTTCGCGGTTATATTGAAGAGTTATGTAAAAATTATCAGATTGAAATTGTATTGACAGATAAAGAAGAACTGCAATTAGTGAAATTTTTATAATATTGCCGTTAAATATCTTGTTGAGGTTCAGTGTTAATTTGCTGCTTTGCCTGTTGAATAAATAGTAATTTAAGCTTACTGCAAGTAATGGGATAATAACTATCTCGTAATCAACAATAAATCTGATAGCCTGCAGCGAGTAAACCGCAAACACAGAACAGACAAGAAAAAAGGTCAGGTCACGTTTTTTGTATGAATATAATAGTACAATAATTCCCGCGAATAATAATACTTTGTATATTGTTAACACAAAGGTTGATTCAATTTGCCCGCTAAATGGACTTAACCATTCCGCTATCTGTTCCAGCAGTTTCATTTTTGAATGGTTGTAAGCGTATGTATATGTCTTTATTCCATGCGGGTTTATCAATAGTACCGCCGCGGAGGCTATAAAGATCACGAGAAGTCTCTTCAAGTGTAATTTGGATATTACGCCAGTTTCTTTATTCCCGAATTTTTGAGGGTAAAAGAATGTAACTGCTTCTGAAATAACAAAAAGAAAAAAGAACAACAGACCGGTTACAACACCTAAGTGCAGATTACCCCAAAGAAGAAATAATACAGGAAGAGAGTATAAGCGTTTGGAATATTTTTCCCTGTTTACATATTTATATATAAACAATAAATAGATAAGTATAGCTAATGATAAATATGTAAATAAATGTGGCCTGGGTGAGAGCCTGTCAAAAAAGGCTATCAGCAAAAAGAAAAAAAGTATTACGGTAATAACAGTATTTACCTTAAGTTTTTGAAGGAGCCGGAATAATATCAGGAAAAAAATGCAGAATAATATGGAAGTAAAAATGAATATACCATTCAGTCCAATTATTTTATGAAGATTATAGAAAAGAAGGTCAGAGCCCCACTCAAAGGGTATCCATTCGGCATCCTGTGTTGCCAAACCAAAGACATCTTTATCAGGTATGAAACCATTTTCTGTGATAAATTTCCCGGTTGATAAATGCCAGAAAACATCATCATCTTCGAGCTTATGTGTGGAGACAGAAAAAACACACAAAAGGAAAACCAAAAACATGCCCCAGGTTAAAAAAATATTTTCACCCGGCAGAGCTGTTTTTAGTTTCGTGAACTTAAGATTTTGTTTCGTGTTGTTTCGCTCAGTTTTTTTCAATTCTCAAATATTCAATGATTAGAACAGTAATACAGCTAAATTACTGATTTTTCGCTAAAATATATGCTCTAATTTCCGTGTATTGATTTGGCGAACCGGGAAGTTATACTATCGGTTTAAATGTGCTCATATTTCCAAATTCTTGAAATCACCGGTAAATAAAAGGGCGCCAAAATTCAGGCGCCCTTGATTCGGGGTAATACTGCATTTGAAGCAAAAAATTATTTCACAAGTACCATTCTCTTGACGGATGTGAACTCACCTGCGTCAATTCTGTAGAAATATATTCCGCTTGCAAAGTTTGAAGCGTTAAAATCAACCGAATGGAATCCCGGCTGCTTCATTTTATTTACAAGTGTAGCTACTTCCTTACCCAATACATCATAAATCTTCAGTGTAACGTTTGTTGGCTTTGGAACTGAAAACTTAATTGATGTAGAAGGATTGAATGGATTCGGGTAGTTCTGTTCAAGTGAGTAATAATTCGGGATCTCGACAGTTTCGATTCCGCCTGTTATTGTCTGGTATGTTAACTGCAGGCACCATGCTTTAAGCAGACCTGTATCTCCGGTTGCGTTATCGGTAATTGAAAGTGTCCATGTCCCGTTCACTGCAATTCCGTTAAACGGTGTTAAAGCTGAAGATGGCCTGAAGTTTCCGGTAAAAGGTGCGGTACCGCTTGCTATCGGGGTAGTTGCGGAGTCGTTAAGCACTGTCCCAATAAAATTATCTCCGCTGCCGCCAACTGCAGAAATTATGTTTACATTTGTTGCTCCCTTTATTAATGAGAACGAGAGATCAGAATCCCATGTATGAGTAAGTGTATCTATTCTTACGTTTACATCAACAACATTAAACGCATTTGCGATATTCACCGTCATGTTATCGGTTACTGTTGAATTATCCGGAATTACAAGATTTACATTATTTCTGCAAACTGTAGATTGTGAATTGACTATTCCTGTGGGCAATACAGTTATAACTGCAGTAACTGTATCATTTGACCTGTTGTTATCAACTGCCAGACCGTGTGCTATTTTTAATGTGTAGCTTCCGGTAACTGTTGGTGTCCAAGCGAATGCAACTGAGTCATTTCCACCTGCGGGCAGGCTTGCAATAGTAACTGTAGAACCGGTTATTGTACCGTTTACATAGAACTTTACAGGTACATTTGTCTGACCGCTTGTACCTATATTTGTAACCCTTGCTTTTATATTGTAAGCTGTATTGACTGTAAAGCTTGCCGGGAAACTTAAGAAGGGACCGCAGGTAACATCGTTTGCGGCCGGCGGGCCAACTGCAAGCAGTGCAAGATTTGCATCAACAATTCCATAACCCATTTCATTGTTCCAAGTATTACCAAGCTGCGGCAACGGACCTGCTGAAGTATAAGAATAAGAACCATACTTCTTTGCTGTTCTGTTGATCCTTGCCCTTACAGTATCCCATGTTTGCGTTGAGTCTTTTGATAGCAGTAATGCGCATACACCTGAAGTATTGGGAGTTGCGCTTGAAGTGCCATTAAATGAATTCGTGTACCCACCGCCCTGAACTGTTGCCCATATTTTTACGCATGGTGCAACAATATCAAGCCCGGTGCCGTAGTTTGAACCCCACCAGTTTTCAAGGTCACAGCTGGAAGGCGATTTCCGCTGGTTACATGGACTTACACCGCCAACTGAAATTACTTCAGGCTGGGTTGCAGGCCAGCTTACAGAAGAATTCCCGTTCCCGGTTGCAAATACCCAGACTATTCCTTTGCCGTTTCTGCCCAGGTTTACTCCATCTGTAATTGCATTGTTGGATGTCGGGTCTGGTGAACCGCCGCCCCATGAATTACTAGAGATCCATGCGTTTCCGAATGTCCTGGCACCTATCAAAGCGTTCTGAATTGCTGTTGTAGTTGTTGAACCTCCTGAATTAAATATTTTAGCAGAATAAACTTTTGAGCCGGGAGCTACACCGGATACACCGATGCTGTTATTTCCGACTGCGGCAACTATACCTGATGTTGAAGCTCCGTGACCGTAATCATCATAACCGCCATATGTATTTGAATAATAATTAAAGTTATATCCATGTACAACATTAGCTGATAGATCAGGATGTGTTGTATCAATGCCTGAATCCACTATCTGAACGCGGCACTGTGCAATACCCAATGTCTGGTTCCATGCTGAATCAAGCCCCATATCACAGTCAGCGATACCGTTGCCGGTAACCGGGATATTTGTTCCGGTATTAATAGCTGACCACTGTTGTGGAAAGTTTGGATCATTTGGAATGAACTGAAGAAGGTTTGTATAACAGAAACCCGGTCCGGAATAATTTACCATACCGCTTGACCAAAGATCGTTTGAAAAATCCATTGAATTTGTGTTTTCGACAGATGGAATTTCTATCTGGAAAGTTAAACCCCCTGTTACATCCAGCTGTTTAATTATTTTCATTCCCTTACTGTTAAGGTATTGAAGTATCTGCTGCATTGAATACTGCGGTTTGAACTGTGCAGATATGTTATTTTCGCACCCCTGTAAAGTGTTTGCATTCCCCATTCCTTCTCTTAAGCCAAATACAGGTGATGAGTATTCTACCAGCGGATTTGTTCTTAATTGGTTTACTATGTTATTTAATGCTGCATTGTTTACTGTATAGTTAAGCTTAATAAACTGTTCCCTTTCATTATTTACGAATTTCTGGATCCGGCTGTCGCAAACACCAATAGTGCCGAATGCGTTATTGAAATCTGCTTCGGTCATCGGGTTCTTAAGTTTGATATAAACCATTTCAGGTTTATGGACCAGGTAATATCTTGAGCCTTCATAATAGTAGTAGTCTGTCACATCAGCAGAATTACTTTCTGAGTGAAAGTTATTCCATCCTATAAAACTTGCTGATACTGCGAGTACTGCTAATAACAGTATTCTGGAAAAGTTTTTCATTTAAGAAATCTCCTTAATTAATTTTAAATGTATATTGAATCAGTTTATGCCCGGATAATTCATGAAAGGGAATGTAAAGTTACAGGTAAAAAAAAACGGAATAAAACCTGAACAATTTAATATTAGAAAAATATTAAAATTACTTTACATCGCCCTGTATATCCAAAGCAATAGAAAGCATTGTTCATTTTATTCCTCCTGGATACAAAAAACTGATTCTCAGTATCCAATACAATGAGTCGTTTTGCTGTACTAACTATGTAATTTGCTATTTTTGGATTAAAATGTCAATATTAATAATGAGTCATTTATTTACAATGATAATGAAAACAATTGGGTTGTAACAAGTTTGTTATTTTAAGTATGCCTGGTTTTCTTAAAAAAAGGGGATTCTTTAAAAGAATCCCCTTTTTGAAAATGATCAATGTTAATCTATGGACCTATTTTACCAATACCATCTTTTTGACAGAAGTAAATTCACCTGCATCAATTCTATAGAAGTATATACCGCTTGCAAGATCAGAAGCATTGAATTCGGCCGTATGAAATCCCGGCTGTTTTACTTCGTTCACAAGTGCCGCAACTTCCTTTCCGAGCAAGTCGTAAACCTTTAGTGTAACATTCACGGTTTTGGGGACTGAATACTTTATTGAAGTTACAGGATTGAACGGATTAGGATAATTCTGTGCCAGTGAGAAGTAATTTGGTATCTCTACTGTTTGAATACCTCCGGTGAGCGTTTGATAAGTTACTTGTATGCACCATGCCTTTAGCAGACCTGTATCACCTGCGGCATCATCTGTAACCGCGAGTACCCATGAACCGTTAACGGGTATATCGTTCAGCGCAAAAAGCGGAGAGGAAGGTCTCCACGTACCTGTGAACGGTGCGGTTCCTGCAGGCAGGGATGAACCTGCAGAATCATTTAACACTGTACCGATAAAATTATCGCCGCTTCCGCCAACGTGATTAATTATAGTACAGCTTGCGGTGCCTTTAGAAAGCGCTAACACAAGGTCAGAATCCCATGTATGAATTAATGTATCAATTCTTACGTTAACATCTACCACATTAAACGCGTTTGCGATGTTTACAATTATTGAATCCTTTACTGTTGCGTTATCGGGAATCAACAGATTTAAGCCGTTTCTGCAAATCTGGGTTTGTGAATTTACAAGTCCGGCAGGAGCTACAGTAACTATTTGTGTAACTGTATCATTTGCCCTGTTCTCATCTATTGCCGCTGCGCTGAATATCTTTAATGTATAGTTTCCCGCTACCGTTGGAGTCCATGAAAAAGCTGATGAGTCAACGGCTCCCGAAGGCAGGCTTGAAATTGTATTAGTTGTAAGTGTAATTCCGTTAATCGAAAATCTTACCGGCAGGTCAGACTGCGCATTGGTTCCGCCGTTTGTAACTTTTGCTTTTATCGTATACGATAAATTAACTGTGAATGATGAAGGCATACTCAGGAACGGACCTACTACAACATCATTTGCCGGTAGTGATGGCGGCGGACCAACTGCAAGCAGTGCCAGGTTCGCGTTAATTATTCCATATCCCATTTCATTATTCCACGTGTTGCCAAGCTGCGGCAGTGGACCCGCTGAAGTATATGAGTAAGCACCCCTTTTCTGCGCCGTTCTGTTAAGTCTTGCGCGAACTGTATCCCATGTTTGTGTTGAATCCTTTGAAAGTACCAGACCCGCAACACCAGAGCAGTTCGGGGTCGCGCTTGATGTTCCGTTAAACGAATTTGTATAACCTCCGCCCTGGACTGTTGCATATATTTTTACACATGGCGAAACAAGGTCCAGTCCGGTTCCGTAATTTGAACCCCACCAGTTTTCAAGGTCACAGCTGGAAGGAGATTTTCTTTCATTGCACGGACTTACTCCACCTACCGATATAACAGTTGTGAGAGTAGCCGGCCAGCTGACCGCACCATTTCCGTTTCCTGTTGCAAAACACCAAACAATACCTTTCCCGTTACGACCAAGCGTTGTACCGTCTAGAATTGCATTATCGGCGGCGCTTATAGGACTTCCGCCGCCCCACGAATTGCTGCTTACCCAGCAATCACCAAATGTCCTTACGCCAATCATACCGTTTGTAATTGCTGTTGTTGTAGTACTTCCTGCTGAATTGAAAATTTTGGCAGAAAATACTTTTGCATTCGGCGCTACACCGGATATTCCTATTGTATTATTTCCAAGCGCGGCAACTATTCCGCCGCATGATGCGCCATGCCCGTAATCATCAATGCCGCCGTATGTATCGGCGTAGTAATTGTAGTTGTAGCCGTTTACTACGTTTGCAGAAAGATCCGGGTGGGTTGTGTCAATTCCAGTATCAACTATAGAAATTCTGCATTGCGGAATTCCGGTTGTCTGGTCCCATGCGCTGTCAAGCCCCATATCATTATTTGCCGTTCCATTGCCTGTTACCGGAATATTTGTACCTGTATTAATTGCTGACCATTGCATGGGGAAAAACTGGTCATTAGGAATTACCTGCAGCAGGTTTGTGAAGAAGAAACCCGGGTCTGCGTAATTAACGACACCGTTTTCATATACTTCATTTGCGAAATCTATTGAGGTCTTATTGGGTACATTTGGAATCTTCACTATAAAAGAAAGACCGCCTGTAAGTTCTAACTGTTTAAGGATTGTCATATTTTTACCGCCCAAATATTGATCGATCTGATGCCTGCTGAAATTTGGTTTGAACTGCAGGATAATGTTATCTTCGCAGCCAATTAGCGTATTGCTGTTGCCGTATCCTTCTCTCATCCCAAAAACAGGTGAAGCAAATTCAACTGAATTATTTGATTCCAGGTTACTGATAACTGTGTTAATTGAAATGTTATCTAGTGAAGCCCTAAGTTTGATGAACTGCCTGACATCATTTTTTTCATATGAAAAGTCAGCGGGAATTGAGCCGTACGAACTGATCAAATTCTCAAATTCCTGTTTGCTGATCTCGTTTTTCAGCTTAACGTAAACCAGGTCCGCTTTGTGGTTCAGGTAATATTTGTGACCCTGGTAGTAATAGAAGTCTGTTATATTACCGGCGATTGAGCCGGGGCTGAAATTGTTCCAGCCTATGAAACCTGATGATACTGCCAGTACGAGTATCAGCAGCAATTTCGATATATTATGCATAAATTAGTACTCCTTTTATTAGATGAAAATTCTTTTTCCCCGATATTATATATAGAACGGTCAAATTTCAATTTTTAAGAAATTATTCGCGTAAAGATTTATTGCCATTATCTGAATACAGCTATCATTATATAAAAACAATGAACAAATGCAACTCAAAATTCGTGCTTTTTGTACAAATAGTCAAGATTAATATCGTGAAAACTCTAGCGGGATTCGGTATTTTTCAGCTATTTTGGTTTGATTCAAAGGTTTTCAGAAAGTTTTTTATGTACATTTTTTTTACAGCGGCCATATCAGACCTCTTTCCCGTCAATTTTTCTATGCTTGTAACCCCTTTATGGAAAATGCCGCATGGAATAATTTTATCAAAATAACTGAGATCAGTGTTAATATTGAAAGCTATACCGTGCATGGTAATCCACCTGGAAACTTTGATTCCAATTGCACAGATCTTTTCTTCACCTACCCAAACACCAGTGAATTCCTCCTCCCGGTGCGCTTCAATATCCAGTTCCCTGAGGGTCAGAATAACTGTTTCTTCAAGAGCGCGCAAATAACGGTGTGTATCTTTGTAATAGTTATTCAGGTCAAGAATAGGGTATACAACTAATTGACCGGGGCCGTGGTAAGTTATATCACCTCCGCGGTCTATTTCATAATAGGAAATTCCTTTGGTTTTCATCTCTTCATCTGAAATGAGAATGTGATCACGCGAACCCGTTTTGCCAAGCGTGTATACGTGATCGTGTTCCACTGTATATACTATATCTTCACTTAAGCCCTTCTGCTTTTCCAGATGAGTTGCTCTTTGCAGGTCCCAGACTTCTTTATATTCAGTAAAACCAAGATCTTTATGAATTATGGGCATTCTTGAATGTTTAGTTACAAATTCAGGAACAAGTTTAACATAAAAAGGTTTTAAGTAATATTCACTTTGAAATCACTCTATACCCGCTGGATGTAACGCTATGTATATTATATATATGCGTATTGCGGGGTTTATTTAATAAATAACTTGATTTTACGAGTTGAAATTTTTATATTCGGCTCTGAAATTGGCGTATTGGCAAATTTAACCAAGGAGAAAGCAATTATATGAAAAGACTACCAGGCCTTCTTTATATATTATTCGCCTTCATCTCACTTCAGTATCTTGCAGGATGCGGAGGTTCTAACGTGGATGAAGAAGAATCTGCTGAAAAGAAGAAGAAAAAAGATTCGGTAAGTGTATATACAGCGCTTGAAAACGCGCGGATACATTACACCAAAGCGCTTCAGTTCAACGAGCAGGCTGATTCAAAATCTTCGAAGGAGGAATTTGAAGCGGCTTTGAAAGATCTTAATAAAATAGATACGAAGAATCTTGAGAAGCATTATTCATGGGAAAAAGACTACAAAGAAATAGCCACCAGTGTTGTTCAGGATTTTATAACTGCCAATGCTGATCTTGATGAAAATCATAAAGTATTTAAGCTTGCAGGTAAACTTGGCATCAAATACGAAAAGATTGAAAAGAAGTCGTATTCTAACTCATTTAACCCAGATGAACTGCCCCAATGCACTGAAATACCGCTAGTTGAAAACGGCCCGGTACAGGATTACATTACATATTTCACTGGTACCGGAAGGAAGTATATGGATAAATGGCTTTTCAGATTGGGAAAATACTCCAACCTGATGCGAAGCATTCTGCGGGAGAACAACGCACCCGAAGAACTGATATACCTTTCAATGATAGAATCAGGACTTGACCCTAAGATCAGTTCATGGGCAGGAGCGATAGGATTATGGCAGTTTATGCCAACAACAGGCTCTGCCTACGGTTTGTATTATGACGGAAGTACCGATGACAAACGGGACCCCGAGAAAGCAACTGATGCAGCGGCAAGACATCTGAAGGACCTGTACAAATCATTCGGTGACTGGTACCTGGCAATGGCATCATATAACGCGGGACCCGGAAGAATCACAAGCGCAATCAAAAAATCAGGCTCAACAGATTTCTGGACATTACGCGAATACCTCCCCAAAGAAACAAGGAACTACGTTCCGCAGTATATTGCAGTTGCTCTCATTTGTCTGAATCCTTCTAAATATGGATTTAATGATGTTGAATGGGGAAAGCCTCTTGAGTATGACAGGGTTGTTATAAAAGCCGCATTAACTGTTGATGAAATTGCATCCCTGAGCGGTACAGATGTTGAAACAATACGCGACCTGAATTCACAAATGCTGAGCGATATTACGCCTGTGTTTGATGACGGTTATCTTATAAAGATACCGAAAGGTAAATTTAAGGATTTTACAGAAAATTATGAGGCAGCAAGCCACATTGAAAAATACAGCTTCAAACCGGTATACGACGGCAATGAAGGTACTGCATCAGTGAATCACGAAGAAAGTTATACGTATTTTAAAGTAGCTGACTATCACGTTGAAGATAAAAGATACATAATCAGTACGGCAAACCGTGAACTTGTATTCCATGATATTGCAGAGACCGAAGATCTTTACAATGTTTCACTGAAGTATTCGGTTAGACCAAGTGACCTGAGATTATGGAACAATATCAACTACGGCATTTACCCCAAAAAAGGTGATAAGCTTTCTGTGTGGCTTACCAAAGGAAAATATAAAGAGCTTTATGGCTCAGTTGAAGAAGAAAAAAAGACAGAGAACGTAACTGAGAGCCCCATTAAGGACCCGGGACAAGACGAAGTCATAGAGGAAACAAATTCAGAAGGAACCAATGAAACAGTACTGGTTAACAAAGAGCACAGAAATGACACAGAAGTAAAAAAAGAAGTTGAAGTAAAGAAAGATACAGAAGTAAAAAAAGAAGTTGAAGTAAAAAAGGATACGGAAGTAAAGAAAGAGAAGAAAACCAGCACTGATACAAAGAAGAAGAAACAAAGTTACCAGACTTATACAGTTAAAGAAGGTGATAACCTGACAGAGATTGCGGATGCATACGATGTTGATATAGTTGATATAAAGGACTGGAACGAGCTTGAAACTGATAAAATAATGGTTGGCCAGAAGCTTAAGATATATTCAGATAAAAAAGTGACTTCATCAAGCAAAAAATCCAAATCTTACACTGTCAAAGAAGGCGACAATCTGACTAAAATTGCTGATGCAAACGGAGTATCGGTTTCTGATATTAAGGACTGGAACGGACTTGAAAGTGACGTGATTGTTGAAGGACAGGTCTTAAAACTGTATTCAACCAAAGAAACAAAGAAAAAAGAAACTAAGAGCAAAACAACTTATCACACTGTTAAGAAGGGTGAAACCCTTGGTAAAATTGCTGATAAGTATGACTGTACAATTGCAGACCTGAAAAAATGGAACAAGATAAAAGGCGATACCATTGAAATAGGGCAGAAGCTGATTGTTAAAAAGTGAAATGTGAAACGTCAAACCTTTCTCCGCTGCGTGAAGCAAGGCGTGGCGTGAAACGTGAAACGTAAAATGTGAAAATAAGAAATTATGAAATAGAAGTATGAATTTTTGGGCGGGTTGATAGACCTGCCCTTTTTATTAAACAAAAATGGATACCAAAGAAATTGAAATGAGGACTGCAAAGCTCAAAGATGCAGAGAAGATTACGGCACTTGTAAATTCCGTTTACCGCGGTGAGAACTCCCGAAAAGGCTGGACCACAGAGGCTGACTTCCTTAGCGGTATCAGGATTACTGAAGAAAAAGTCAGGGAGATAATTAAGCTTAAGGATAATGTAATTTTCACTGCGGTTAAAGGCGGGAAGATCATCGGATGTGTTCACCTTGAAAATGCAGGTCAGTATTCATATCTGGGAATGCTGTCTGTAGATGTTAACTTTCAGGACAAGGGGATCGGAAAAATACTTATAAACGAATGCGAAAGATATACTAAAGAAGTACTTGGATTAAGTGAAATAAGGATGAAGGTAATAAGCAGAAGAACGGAACTTATTGAGTATTACAACCGCCGTGGTTACTTTCCTTCAGGTGAGCTTGAAGAATTCGGTGCCCAGGGAGATACTTTTGGCGATACAAGCGAAACCCTGTATTTTGTAACACTGACAAAAAGCCTGTGATACTGTTTACTGGCTTTTTTATTTAATTGAATATAACGCTCAAAATTGGTATTATTGGTAACAATTCTAATAAAAATTTAAAATTTTATCGCCAATGAGAAATCTATTTTTCAGTTTGATAGCCTTAGCTGCAATTTCAATTTTTACAATTTCCGGCTGCAATAAAGGCAGCGGTGATGAGATATTAATTGGTGAATACGGCTCATTAACAGGACCCAACGCAACGTTCGGAATTTCATCAACAAACGGTTTGAAGCTTGCCGTTGAAGAATTGAATAATGCCGGCGGGCTGCTGAATAAGAAAGTTAAACTGATAACATACGATGACCAGGGCAAGCCATCTGAAGCGCAGACAGTTGTGCAGCGTTTGATCAAAAATGATAATGTTGTTGCTGTTATCGGTGAAGTGGCTTCATCCAACAGCAAAGCGGGCGCGCCGATCTGCCAGCAGAATAAAATTCCTATGATAACCCCGGCATCGACAAATCCTGAAGTTACTGCGATTGGTGACTACATTTTCAGGGTATGCTTCATTGATCCGTTCCAGGCAACAGTTGTAAGCAAATTCATACTTAATACTCTCAAACTGAAAAAAGTTGCCTTGCTGAAAGATGTAAAAAACGCGTACTCAACCGGACTTGCTGATTTCTTTGAAAAAGAATTTAAGAACATGGGCGGCGAAATTGTTGAAGTACAGTCATTTTCAGCGGGAGATAAGGATTTTAAGGCGCAGTTAACTTCTATAAAAGCAAAGAATCCTGAAGCGATATTTATTCCTGCTTATTATACGGATGTAAATCTAATTTCAATACAGGCCCGTGAAATTGGATTAACTGTTCCATTGATCGGCAGCGATGGCTGGGAATCAGAGAAGCTTACCGAAGGTAAAGCGAAAGATGCGCTTGAAGGATGCTATTTTTCAACACACGTTTCCACAGAAAATCCTGATCCTAAAATACAGGAATTCATAACAAAGTATAAAGCAAAATATAATGCAATGCCCGATGCAATGGCTTTTCTTGCATATGACGCGGGTTTGATACTTTTTGAAGCAATGAAAAAAGCCGGAACAACTGACCCTGAAAAAGTTAAGAATGAGCTTGCTAAGATAAAAGATTTCTCAGGGGTTACCGGAAAGATCTCGATCAATGAACAGCGCAACGCAATCAAGCCGGCAGTGATACTTGAAATTAAGGGCGGCCAGTTTAAATTTAAAGAAACAGTACAGCCGTAATATGACAGAGTTTATTCAACAGGTATTTAACGGACTATCATTGGGCAGTATTTATGCCCTGATCGCGCTTGGATATACGATGATCTACGGTATACTGCGCTTCATAAACTTTGCGCACGGTGATGTATTTATGATCGGCGCTTTTTCGGGGTATTACCTTGGGATTCTATTTGCCTTCGCAACGGTATCCGGTATAGCCTCAATAGGTATGGCCCTGCTGATAATGCTTGGTGCCATGATAGTAACCGGCGCTTTGGGTTTCACAATTGAAAAGCTTGTATACAAGCCGCTGCGTAAATCACCTAAGCTTACTATACTTATAACGGCTATTGGTGTTTCATTATTTCTCGAGTACGGCGGTCAGCTGGTATTCGGGGCGGACCCCAAGTCATTCCCTTCGCTGCTTGAAAATAAGCCCGTGGTTAATCTCGCAGGTGCTGTAATTGGTTCTAACCCTCTGGTTGTATTGGTAACAGCCGGAATACTGATGGTTGGTTTGAGACTGATAGTAATGAAGACTAAGATAGGTACGGCAATGAGGGCTGTTTCTTATAATCCGACTGCTGCAAGCCTGATGGGAATCAATATTAATGCCGTCATCAGCTTTACATTCATTATAGGCTCATCACTTGCCGGCGCGGCAGGTATTTTGTATGGACTTAATTACCCAAGTATCGATCCGCTTATGGGCATTTTGCCCGGACTCAAGGCATTTGTTGCCGCTGTTCTTGGCGGAATAGGAAACATCCCCGGGGCTGCTTTGGGCGGAATGATAATCGGGCTGCTGGAAACATTCGTTACCGGTTATATTTCCCCAACTTACCGCGATGCAATTGCTTTTGGGATATTGATCCTGATATTACTTTTCAAACCGACAGGCATTTTAGGAAAGAAAGAGATAGAAAAAGTGTAGGTTATCTTTTAATTCATCCGATGACTGAATGTCATCGGATGAATAATAAACGGAGTGATAATTATCACTCTTTTTTTATGCTAATATTTTAATGACAGAAAAAATTATAAGATATGATGTACTTGAACGCATAAAAAAAATTCCGATTGTAGATACTCTGGGGTTTGAATTTATTGAAATGGATAGTGGTATATGCGAGGCCGTTGTAAAACATCAAAAAAAGTATGATGGTATATATGAATCATTCCATGGGGGACTGCTGATGACTGTGGCTGATTCCATAAGCGCATTTGCGCTGTTAACGCTTGCCGGCTCAGAAGCAGCAATTACTACAACCGATATGAACATCCGATTCCTTGCAGCCTGCAGAACTGATGTTCGCGCAATTGCGAAAGTTATAAAACACGGCAGAACTCTTGCGCCGGTTGCGGTTGATATGTTCGATATGAATGGGGTTCATGTTGCAGTAGCACAGGTGAATTATATTATACTAAACAAGTAGCCTATTCATCCGATGACTAAAAGTCATCGGATGAATCTTAGAATAATTTCGCTAAGTTCCCGTCTATATATATACAAACTACTTAATTCTTCTTGAAAAAATCACAATTTGCAGTTTTTCTGACCATTGTACTTAGTGTTTATTCCCTGGTCAACTACTATATTTTTATTACCGGATTTCATGCAGTTCCCGGTGAATACAGGCCCTTCTATTCCGTATTTTACTTACTCCTGTTCCTTTCATACATAGTTGGCAGATTTCTTGAACGGAAATTCCTGAACCGGTTTTCTGCGCTTTTTGTTTGGATAGGTTCCTTCTGGCTTGGGGCAATGGTGTATTACCTGTTCTTAGTAATATTTATAGATATCATAAGAGTCTTTAATGTATTGTTTGGTTTTCTCCCGTCTTCAGTTTACTTACCTGATTTTCAATTACTCTTTTTCTTTTCTGTAAATGCAGCGGTAATTCTGATCTTGATTTTAGGATATATTAACGCAGCAAATCCTGTGATCAAAAAACTGAGTATTGATATCAGCAAAAAAGCTGGTGGGCTTAAATCGCTTAATGTAGTAATGGCATCAGATATTCATTTAGGTACTATTATTAACAGAAAGCGGCTTCGAAAGATGGTCGATATGATAAATTCACTTACTCCTGATATTATACTCCTGCCGGGTGATGTTGTTGATGAAGATATAGAATCTGTGGTAAAACAGAATTGCGGAGAGGACCTGCGAAAGCTTAAGTCAAAATACGGAGTGTACGCAATTACGGGCAACCACGAATATATTGGCGGAGTTGAACCTGCGGTAAAATATCTGTGCGAGCACGGTGTAATTGAATTGCGGGATAAGACTGTTAAGATCGATGATTCATTCTACCTTATTGGCAGAGAAGACCGCGCATCAAAAGGATTTGCGGGGATCATGAGAAAGCCATTGAACATTTTACTTGATGGTGTTGATAAGAACCTGCCTCTCATACTTATGGATCATCAGCCTGCCAAACTGATTGAGGCTGAAAAAAGCGGTATTGATCTTCAGCTTAGCGGACATACCCATCACGGGCAGTTATGGCCTTTCAATTTTATTACACGGATAGTATATGAAATAAGCGCCGGGTATAAGAAGAAGGGTAATACGCATTATTATGTTTCATGCGGTGCCGGGACCTGGGGGCCGCCACTCAGAACAGGAAACAGACCCGAGATAGTGCAGCTATCTCTGAATTTTGGCAGCTAGAATCTGAAAAAAGGCTTACTTGAAAAAGGCGAGAATGGCCAGGGTGTCATTAGCAGAACAAGTATAGCAGCAATTGTGAACCAAACCGCAAGAGCTTTGAATTTGCCGGAATCTTCTGTTTTTTTCTTCGAAACAGCGGATCCAATCGTCAGAAGAGCAATTGCAATAACCATTACAATTGTATGTTCCATTCCGTAAAACCTGATATCACGAACTTTAACTGCCGCACTGAAATTGCTCAGGAAATATTTTGTGAGCGGGCTCAGAAAGTAAAGAGCAATCCCAAGAACAAGCTGTATGTGTGCTGCTATCACAGTATACTTTCTGGTCTTCGCGTCAGCCGGATCAAAAGAACGTTTGCTGAAAATACCCGAATAAGCCCTGTACAAAGTGTACAATACGCCCAATACAACCAGCCATCTGAAAATTGAATGCAGTGAAAGTAATGTAGTGTACATGTATATATGCCGCCGTTATTTTAAGTTAACATTCCTAATTTACGCTTGGGTTATCAGGAAAGCTTGCAAGAATTGCAAATTTTTTCCCCATACTTTTCAGTATTTCTCGCCAGAGTTTATCGGGTTCATCTGAAAAAATGTTCTCAATTGAAGTATCAGCCACTATCCAGGAATTTATAGCAAGTTCGTCATCTATTTGCCCGTCTGTCCACCCGGAATAGCCAAGGAAGAATCTGAAATCACCCGGGCACACTGCCCCGGAAACTATAAGAGTTTTTAGTATATCAAAGCTTCCTCCCCAGTACAATCCCGGCATGATTTCAATTGAGCCGTCTATCACGTTATCACCCTTATATATAAATTGCAGCGTGTTGAGCTGAACGGGGCCGCCGTAATACACTACTGAATCAAACTCAGGAAATTCTTCAATGACTTCGTGAATCCGGTAATCAGTGGGTTTGTTCAACACAAAACCAATCGAGCCTTCCCCGCTGTGCTCTGTCAGCAGGATAATCGTCCTCTTGAAATTCGGATCATTCAGAAAGGGTTCTGATATAAGTATTCTGCCTTTTGCCGGTTTCTTGCCCATTTAATAAGTTTTCTTACGTAATATAATATGAAATATATCAATATTAAATAACGTTTATTGCCGGTAAAAATTCTGAAATTGAATTAATCAGAAATTTTATTAACATTTGTGTTAGTATCAGAAATTAAATTTGATCTCAAATGGAAATAAATTCTGAATTTATCCTTTATGTTTCAGACCAGAAAAAGAGCAGGGATTTTTACGCCCGAATACTTGATATGGAACCGGTACTTGATGTAGAAGGTATGACTGAGTTTCAGCTTTCCGTAAAAACCAAACTGGGCTTAATGCCGTACAAGGGAATAAAAAAAATATTAAATGAAAATATTCCTGATCCGGAATCGGCAAATGGTGTGCCTCGCTGCGAAATATACATGCTATCTGAAGCTGCAGGTGAATATTGTCTTAGGGCAAAAGCTGCGGGGGCAGCAGAAATAAGCCCGTTGGGAAAAAGAGATTGGGGTGATAGCGCCGCGTATTATTCTGATCCGGACGGACATGTTATTGCCTTTGCTGAGAAATTTACGAAGGATGAGAAATGAACAAAAAATCCGGTGAAATAAGCATCAGTATACTCGAAGAAGAGGACCTTCATACTCTTGTAACCTGGGCTGAAGATGAAAAAACAATGCTGCAATGGTGCGGACCGGTGTTTGAGTATCCTTTAACTATTGAACAGCTGAAGGTGTATTTTTCTGAAACTCAAAAAACCGTACCGGGCAGGATCATCCATAAGGCAATTGACACAAACGGCAATATAGCGGGTATGTGCGAGCTTGGCAGCATAGACAGAAAAAACGGCTTTGCATCATTGTGCAGAATATTTACTGATAAGAATTACCGTGGTAAAGGAATTGCTGAAATGATGATTTCAGAAATGATCAATTACGCTTTCAATGAGCTCGGCCTGCGCCGGCTTGAACTTAATGTTTATACTTTTAATTTGCCGGCAATTAGATGTTACGAAAAACTGGGTTTTAAACAGGAGGGTCTGAAACGGAAAATTACGAAGTATAATAATGAATTTTGGGACGGTTACTTCTATTCTTTGCTGAAAGAAGAATGGAAATCTTGATTTCTACTGGGTTCTCTTATTTCTCCTGATCGATTATTTTAAGCAACCTGTCTATCAGCGGAATTTGAGCCCCTTTGATTTTCTGTTTTGCGTCGTTAATGTTAAAGAATCCTACTTTATCAACTTCCGGAAATTCTCTGTATTCCCCCGAGTTGGGCGGCCATTCTTCTTCAAATATATTACATTCATGTATGTAATTTTTAGGCAGGTCGCCTTCAAAGGCCCAGGCAAATACCTCTTTTCCCCCTTTTTGAATAATTGAACCCAAAGGAATAAACTCTCCAATTGGGGTAATACCTGTTTCTTCCTTAAACTCGCGGATAGCCGTAACCAATAGTTCTTCTTCAGTTTCCGGTTCACCTTTCGGGATACTCCAGTGCCCGTCATCTTTCCTTTGAAAATACGGTCCGCCCGGATGGGCCAGAAAAACTTCAGTTTCTCCGTTTACCCTGCGGAACATAATTAATCCCGCGCTTTTTCTTCTTCCTGCCATGCTATGAAGTATAATGTTTTATTAAATTGTTTATCATTATATCAAAAGTGAACACATCTTCGGCGCGTTTCCTTCCTGCCAATGCGAATTTCTTTCTCAGTTCCTCGCTGTTTAGAAGCGTTTCAAGCGCTTTTGCCTGACTCTCAGAGTCACCCGGTTTGAAGAGTAATCCTGTTTCGTTCTCTATGGTGATATCCAGTACACCGGCAAAGCGGCTGGCTGCGGTGGGTATTTCCAGCGCCATTGCTTCCAGCAGTACCCTGCCAAATGATTCATCATGCGATGGGAACGAAAGTATATCAATTGCTGTCATGGTTCTTTCAGGCACAGGTGAGTGACCCGTAAATAGAATATTCTTCAGTAAAAGTTTTACCGCCATTGACCTGATTCCTTTTTCGTACTCCTCTTCACCGTAGCTGGCACTGCCGATAACCAGAAAAAAAATTTTATCTTCATATTTTTTATTCAGTATCTTTGCTGCCTCAAGGAATTCCTCATGACCTTTGCCCGGGGTCATTCTGCCTGTTATTCCAATAACTAATCTGTCCTTAGGAAGTCCAAGTTCTTTTTTTACTTCTTCAGGGTTAAATCTGCTTTTTTGGAACCTTGAAAGGTCTATTCCAACAGGAAGCAAAATTATCTTGCTTTCCGGAAGAGGAGCGGTGTTTTTAAGGCTTTGTTTAATGTATGAAGATATTGCAAACGCGGCATTTAGTCTTTTATAAAGGTACTTGTGTACTATGTCATTCTTCTTGACTCCGCTTGCCATATGTTTGGTTAAGAAAAGTTTGGCTCTGCTTCCGGCTCTGTTTAATGCAGGTGTCAAAACCCAAAGATCATGGGAGTGGTTAGAATGAATAATATCTGTATCAGAATCTTTTAAATATTTTTTCAGTTTCATAATTGAAGAGGGGATATTTTTGTTTTTTCCGAAGTAAGGAAGCGTCCCTAAACCTGCTGCTTCAGATTCCTCCTGAAGTCTTGAGTTTTCTGTACACAGAATTTTGACATTCATGCCTCTTTCTTTTAATTTTGTGGCAGTTTCAAGAGAGAACATTTCAAGTCCTCCCCAGGAATATGAGCCGCAGGAGACCAAAATATTTAGTTTATTATAATTTTTCCGCATATTTATACAAATTTAACCTCAATAATCGAGAAGAAAAAGTATTTATAAAATATATCTTGCTAAGTAACGTTTTGGCGGTATTGAAGCTATACCGTATTAATGCTAACTTAATAATCCATTTCAGAAGATATTAGTATAAGGTTCATCAAAACAGGGAAAAATGCAGAAAAATGAGATAATTATGAGGTAGTGAAAGCCTGATAAACAGGCTTCGAAAAATATACGTAATCTTGAAAAAAAAACATGCTGAAAAAGAGGGTGCTTAAGTGAGTGAGCTTAATGGAACCCCGCGTATAATGGTAGTTGAAGATGAGGGTATAATAGCCCAGGACATTAAGAACTGTCTTGAGGGCCTAGGATACATTGTGCCCGATGTTGTATTTACCGGAAGAGAGGCAATATCCCGGGCGGAAGAACTGCGCCCTGACCTTGTATTGATGGACATTGTGCTTAAGGGTGATATTGACGGAATTGAAACCGCCGCAGAGATCAGAAAAAAATATAACATTCCGATTGTATATTTAACCGCCTACGAAGATGACCGCACACTGAAGCGCGCAAAAATGACTGAACCTTTAGGTTATATTTTAAAACCATTTGAAGAACGATACCTGCGTTCAAGCATTGAAATGGCGCTGTATAAGCACCAGATGGAAACCAAGCTGAAAGAAAATGAGCGCTGGCTGAGCGCTATTTTAAAAAGCGTTGGCGACGCAGTAATAGTAACCGATCAATTTGGCTTCATTAAGTTTTTAAACCCGGTAGCCGAAGCTCTCACAGGATGGACTTTGAAGGAAGTTGCAGGTAAAAGGATATATGAATTGCTGCAGCTTCTGGATGAAGATACCAGGGAGCCGATGGCGAATCCCATTGAGAAGGTACTTTCAGAAAATATTGTAATTGGAAGAAGTAACCACACTGTGCTTATTGCCCGTGACGGACGGGAAATTTCAATTGATCACAGCTCGTCACCTCTAAGAGACGATAAGGGAAGACTGACAGGTGCTGTGCTCATACTTCAGGATATTACAGAGCGTAAGATCTCTGAAACCGCGCTTAGAGAAAGCGAAACCAAATTCCGCAATCTGTTTGATTATGCTACCGATGCCATTTTTGTCCAGTCACTCAACGGCAGAATAATATCTGTAAATAACCAGGCAAGCAAACTTCTTGGTTACACAAAAGAAGAACTGGGCAAAATGAGATTTTCTGAACTGATAAATGAGAATATCATTGATAATACATTTATGATATACTCTTCCCTGAAAGAAAAAGGAAATTACCAGTTTGAAACTCAGTACAGACGCAAAGATAATACATATGTTGATGTGGAAATAAGCATGCGTCTTATCAAAATGCTGGATGAAGAAGTCGTTCAGCTTTTTGTGAGGGATATTACGGAACGTAAGCAGGCGCAGGAAAAAATTGATATGCTCGCAATGGCAGTTAAGGGTATATCTGAGTGTGTAAGTATTACCGATCTTGACGGCAAAGTTATATTCATCAATGACGCATTTGAGACTATTTACGGATATACAAAAGAAGATATTCTGGGCAAAGCTATAAACTTTGTCAGAAGCCACAACAATCCCCCAGATATAAACAGCGAGATACTTGAACAGACTCAAAAAGGCGGCTGGCAGGGAGAACTCCTCAACAGGACAAAAGACGGCAGAGAGTTCCCTGTATATCTATCAACATCAATACTCAGGAATGAAAGAGGCGACCCGGTTGCCCATATAGGTATTGCAAGCGATATTACCGAAAGGAAAAAAGCTGAAGAGGCGGTTAAGCAGAGCGAAAAGCGATTCCAGGATCTTTATGACAGTGCGCCCGATATGTACTTTTCTATTTCTCCAACCGGTAAAGTTAAATCAGTGAACCGATTCGGAGCCGAGTATCTTGGATATGAAATAAATGAGCTTATCGGGAACGAAGTATGGAAAGTAGTGCATCCCGAAGACAGGGAACTGGTTATCGAAAGAATAAGCGAGATCTTTTCAAAAAAACTGGAAAGCGCTAAGCTTGAATTCAGAAAACTCCGTAAGGATGGCAGTATCATATGGGTAAATGAAAGTACCAGGCTGATATCTGATATTAACGGCATTCCCCGTGAACTCTTCATTATCTGCCGTGATATAACTCCTAATAAAGAATTTCAGATAGCGCTGCTTGAGAGTGAGAAGAAGTACAGGAACCTTGCGCAGAACGCCCCGGTATCTGTTGCCAGATTTTCCATGACAACTAACGATTTTGAGTATGCAAATGATGAATTTGCCAGGCAGATGGGCTGCTCGGTGGAAGAATACAGCCACTTGCCGAGAGAAGATAAAACCAATATAATTTTCATTGATGACAGAAAGAAAGTTCAGGAAAATTATGATCTTTGGAAGAAGAATGGTTTTAAAGGTATGCTTCATTTTGATTACAGGATTCTGAACCTTAAGAAAGAACTTATATGGCTGGACACGTTCATATATGCCGATTTTGATGATTCAGGCAGAGCCGTAATGATGAACGAGATATGTATTGATATCACAGAGCGTAAGAAGGCGGAACTGGCAATTCTGGAAAGCGAGAAGAAATACAAGAACCTTGCTGCGAATGCTCCGATCGCGGTTACGCGCATTAATGCTGAGACCATGAAATATGAGTATGTGAACGATGAATTCACCAGGCAAACAGGTTACAGCATGATTGAGTATAACTCTCTTGATGATGTTTCCCTTAAATCAATGGCTTATCCTGAAGACAGTGAGCGGGTTAAAGAGTTCTTTGATCAGTGGCGCCGGGATGGCTACAAAGATACGCAGCACATAGATTACAGGACATTTAACAGGCTTGGCGATCTTATTTGGGTTGATACCTTCTTGTTTGCGGATTTTGACGAAAATGGAAATGTTGCAGCCATTAACCAGATATGCATTGATATAACCGAGCAGAAAAAGGCGCAGGAAAAAATAATAGAGAACGAAAATAAATACAAGAATCTTGCTGCAAATGCTCCTGTTGCGGTCACAAGGGTCATGCTTAAGAGCGGCGCTTACGATTTTGTGAATGGTGAATTCATAAGGCAGTCAGGTTATTCCATGGAGGAATTCAATCAGTTAACTGATAACGATCTCGTGGAAATGATTCATGTAGATGACAGAGAAAAAGTATTCAATTTTTATAAAAACTGGTCGGCTGATCGATATGCGGGCACACAGCATATTGATTACAGGATAGTTAACAGACATAAACAGGTTGTATGGCTTGATACTTATCTGTATGCGGAATACGAAAAGAACGGCGAAGCTGTGGCTATAAACCAGATATGTATTGATATAACCGAGCGCAAGCGGGCAGAAGCAGAACTTTCTGAAAAGGACAAACGATTCAGGGCATTGATAGAGAACATAACAGACCTTATTTCGCTGGTTGATGAAAGCGGCAAAATAATTTATGCCAGCCCTTCTGTGACAAAGATCCTTGGTTATAACCCCGAAAATTATATCGGCAGGAATATATTTGAATTTATCAATACAGAGGATAAACCAACAGCCGAAGCGCTGTTTAAAGACGTCCTTAAAGAAGAAGGCCGAATAGTAAATAACGTTCAGTTCAGGTTCATACATAGTGACGGCCACTGGATGTGGCACGAAGCAACCGCCCATAACCTGATAAATGATCCCACAATTGGCGCTATAGTATTCAATTACAGGGATATTACCGAACGCAAAAAAGCAGAGAAGGAAATCCTCCTTCAGAAATCATACTTCCAGCAGCTGTTCGAGAACTCTCCTGAAGGCATAGTTGTACTTGATAACCAGGACAGAATACTTAATGCCAACAAAGGTTTTGAAAGAATGTTCCAGTTCAGCGCTGAAGAGATAAAAGGCAAAACGCTGAATGATATTATTGTTCCTGAAAGTATGCTTGAGCAGGCTACCCAAATGACCCTGTTTGTACTGAAGGGCGAGATCATTCACAGGGAAACCGAACGTAAACGTAAAGACGGAAGCACTGTTGATGTTTCGGTACTTGCATATCCTATCACACTTGAAGAAAACCAGATCGGTGTTTACGGTATATATAGTGATATCACCGAACGAAAAGAGACTGAAAAAGCGCTTAGGAACAGTGAAGAACGCTACAGGGCTTTTGTTAAACAAAGTACAGAGGGCATATGGAGATTTGAATTTCTTGAACCGGTATCAACAAAACTGCCTATTGATGAACAGGTCAAGAATGTATTCAGGTATGGTTACCTTGCGGAGTGTAATGATGTATTTGCGAAAATGTACGGTTATGAAGCAGCCGCCGATATAGCCGGCGCAAGAATCGGTGAATTGCTGATCGAATCTGAGCCAAAGAACATAGATTATATCCGCAGAAGCATAATGAACGGATATAAGATAGATAACATTGAATCGCTGGAAAGAGATAAGGACGGCAAAACCAGGATATTTATGAACAATCTTGTTGGTATCGTGGAAAATGATGCACTGATAAGGATGTGGGGTTCACAGCGCGATATAACGGAATCAAAAAAAGCGCAGGAAGAGTTAAGTAAAACGCAGTTCAGGCTTGCTACACTCCTTAAGAACCTGCAGGATGTTGTGTTATATGAAACAGGCGGCGGCAAAGAATTCATGTCAGAAAATGTTTATGAAATGCTTGGTTATAACGCCGATATGTTCAATGACCGTGATTTCTTCAGAACCATAACCCATCCGGGTGACTGGAAAACTATTGAAGAAAAAACTAAAGAATGGAACAGAGGCGGCTCATTGGGCGTGCTTAATCTCGAGTTCCGTGTAAGAAGGTCAGATGGCAGATACATCTGGGTTGAAGATCATATGATCAAGGTACGCAATAACGGAAACTCTCATATGGCTGGTGTGCTGATAAATATAACAGAGCATAAAACAACAGAAGAGAAACTGAAACAGCTTGCAGAAAAACTTTCGCAGTCAAACAAAGAGCTTGAGCAGTTCGCTTATGTTGCTTCTCACGATCTGCAGGAACCGCTGAGAATGGTTGCAAGTTATATCCAGCTGCTGCAGAGAAGGTATAAGGGCAATATCAGCGCAGAAGCTGATGAATTTATCAATTATTCAGTTGATGGTGTTGTAAGAATGAAGACACTTATCAATGACCTGCTTGCATATTCAAGGGTGAACACCAAAGATGCACCTCTTGAGGATGTAGATGTGAATAAAATAATAGCCCAGAATCTGAAAAACCTTGCGGCATCAATTCATGAAACCGGGGCACAGATAAACTATGATGAATTGCCTGTAGTGAGGGCAAATTCTCTGCACATTAACCAGCTTTTCCAGAACCTGATAAGCAATGCCATAAAATTCAGGAAACCGGATGTAAACCCAGTTGTTAATATCTCTGCTAAACATGCAGGCGATGAATGGCTATTTACTGTTTCAGATAACGGCATTGGTATTGATAAAGAATTCAGCGATAAGATATTTGTAATATTCCAGAGGCTTCATAACAGTTCAGAATATCCCGGAACAGGGATTGGGCTTGCTATCTGTAAGAAGATCGTTGAAAAACTGGGCGGCCACCTTTGGGTTGAATCAGAACCCGGAAAGGGTTCAACCTTCACTTTCACAATTCCCGATAAGGAATAGACCAAACCGGGCTAACAATTAACTCACTGTATTTCTTCCGTGAAACAAATTCTCTAACTTGTTGTTGGTTGATAATTTTGGTATTTTTGAAGTGTAATAATGAATTTAAATATATAAATGGACTATATTCCAAGAAGTTTGCAGGTACTGCTGGTTGAAGATAACGAAGGCGATGTACGTCTGATAAAAGAGGCGTTCAGCGAAAGTAAAATTGATAAGACCTTTTCTGTGGCCCGTGACGGGGAAGAAGCATTAAATTATCTTTACGCAAGAGGGAAGTATGCCGATAGAACCAAACCCGATATAATACTGCTGGATATTAATCTTCCCAAAAAGAACGGTTTTGAGATACTTGAAAGTATTAAGAATGATCCTGTACTTAAAAAGATCCCGGTAATAATGCTCAGCAGTTCAAGCTCAGAAGATCATATTACAAAATCATATGACCTGAGCGCTAATTGCTATGTAACCAAGCCTGTTGATTTTGATGAGTATACACAGGCCGTGAAGATCATTGAAGACTTCTGGTTCCAGATGGCTAAACTGCCCGGTTAAAAGTTAATTAAGCAAATTCAAAAGCCCGCTTCGGTTATCCGCTGCGGGCTTTTTTGTTTCTGTTTGTGTTTAAAACTTTAATCCAGCAATTTTTTAACTTCTGTTTCAAACTGCTCGTATGTTTTGTTTCCCATGAATGTTTTGGAAAGCTTGCCCTCTTTATCATAAAATCCGGTGTAGGGAATTTCTCCCTGCCAGGATTTATCAACATAGGTCATTAACGCTTCAGGGTTGCTGAAGTTGCCAAAGTATGAAGTGAAATCAACCCCCTGTTTCTTTAAGAATGGCAGAAGCTTGGAATCAAAATCAGCTTTGTCATCCAGCGAAACAAATACCAGAACGAAATCTTTATCCTTGTAATCTTTGTAAAGCTTTACAAGCTCCGGGAATTCCTTTACACAGGGCGGACACCACGTTGCCCAGAAATTAACCAGAACTACTTTTCCTTTTGAAGCATCAACAACGGCTTTATATTCATCAATGCTTGTGATGGTTTTTACTTCCTGTGAATAAGAAAATGAAATTAAAAGTAATAATGCTATGAGTCCTGTAATAGTTTTCATTAATTGGTTATTATTTTTCAACTCTTTTTATTCCGCACCCAAATGATTTCGTTTCTTTCACTGATACTTCTTTACCTGATGAGATCTCATCAACTGCGTTTTTCAGATCATGTGTGTTCTGCTCCGCTGCGGACTTGTTATCTGAAATTCTTCCGTGATAAAGAACTGTCTGTTCTTTGCTTATAACAAACACTTCCGGTGTTCTGGTTGAGCCGAATAGATCAGCAACAACATTATTGTTATCCTTCAACATCGGAAATGAATAACTGTTCTTGCCGGCATGTTCTTTCACCACATCTACACTTTCAGTGTTGTTTGAATTGATACCCCACACAGTAAATCCTTTTTCCGTGTACTCTTTCACATAATCATTTATCCTGTCGTTGTATGGCTGAACCCACGGGCACTCAGTTGACCAGAACATAATTATCACACCTGTATTGGAATTCTTTAATGCATCCCCAAGATTGTAACTTTTTCCGTCATAATTGGAAATTGTAAAATCGTCAACTTTATCTCCGGGTCCCTTTGTGACAGCAAATGAATCAAGTGTAAATGCAAAAATTGCTAAAATCAGGCTTAAAACCACTTTTCTTGACAAATCATCCTCCTGTATGCTTGTTTATGTAATACAAATTATAAAGAAAATATGATTAAAAAAGTTTCAATAAAATATGTAAGAAATTATTTTTTTTGGCGTAAGAAATTCAGAATTTTTTGATTAATTTTGAAAAATCACTTAAACAAGGGATGGCAATATGAAAAAATTTACAGGTTTAAATTTTAAGATTCTTCTATTCAGCATCCTTACTTTACTTGCTATAAACTTCGACCTGCAATCACAGGTATGGCAGCAAATGGGAACCGGCACCGGAGGTGTTGTTAATGCAGTGACTGTTTACAATAGTCAGTTAATCGCTGCGGGTTATTTTGCTGTAGCGGGCGGACAGCTTGTTAATAATATTGCAAGGTGGACAGGTTCTGCATGGCAGCCGCTTGGCTTGGGCACAAATGATTCAATTTTCTGTTTGACAATTTATAACAACAATCTTGTAGCCGGCGGCAGATTTACTTCTGCAGGCGGTGTGAACTGCAATAAAGTTGCAATTTGGAACGGCACATCATGGAGCACAACCGGAGTTACAATTAACGGAAATGTTCTTGCACTGGCTGTATCCGGAGCTAACTTGGTTGCCGGCGGTAATTTTACAATTGTCAATTCAAGAAATATGGCAAGGATAGCCAGATGGAATGGTGCCAATTGGGATTCTTTGGGAGCCGGATTTAATGGTACTGTTAATGCGCTGGCGCAGTTTAATTCAGTTTTATACGCGGCAGGCAGCTTCACTATTTCTGATGGGTTTCCTGTAAACAGGATCTCGAGGCTCGTTGGTAATACATGGACTAATGTTGGCGTTGGTGTGGATGACGGAGTTGTTAATTGCCTTCGTGTATTCAATAGTTCGCTTTACGCCGGCGGTTCGTTCACTACAATTGGAGGATCCACAACTAACAGGATAGCAAGATGGAACGGGACAAGCTGGTCAAATGTGGGCTTTGGGTTCAGCGGAAATGTACACGCATTGCATTCACTCGGAACTAATCTTTATGCCGGCGGTGAATTCGATTTCGCTGATTTTCTGCCTGCAAATAAGATAGCCGTATTCAACGGTACTGCCTGGTCAGCATTAGGGACAGGTATTGGAGGTACCTCACCAAAAGTGAAAGGTATTGCAAGTTTCTTGAATGATATAATTGTGGGGGGTACTTTCACAACTGCCGGCGGTGTTGCCGTAAATAATATTGCAAACTGGAAACTAACAGTAGGCATTACTCAGACAGGGAACAACATTCCCGTTGAGTACGCGCTTTATCAAAACTATCCGAATCCGTTTAACCCGCAGACAAGAATTAAATTTGGTTTGCCAAAAGACGGATTTGTGAATGTATCCGTGTTTGATTCAAAGGGTTCATTTGTCATGAATCTTGTGAACAATGAAATGGTTTCAGGTGAGTATGAACTAACTATGGATGCGTCAATCCTTCCAAGCGGAGTATACTTCTATAAACTCACTGCTCCTGGCTATACATCTACAAAGAAAATGATATTGATAAAATAACATAATTATTTAATCAACCTTGTTTCTAAGGCTGGTAAAATAAACTTATAACCAGATTCAGTTTTTCAAACCTGTCCGCGTGCCGCGGACAGGTTTTTTTACGGGTTATTTTACTTTCTGTCCAAATGTGTTATATTGTATTTATGAAACAATTCCGCTGTGCATTCTATTGTTTGATTGTTTTGTCTTTCAGCTCAATTTTCTCCCAGCAAGTTACAAGATTTGCCGCAATTGGCGACTACGGCAGATGGTATACTGAAGGAGAAGCGCTCGTATCTCAAATGGTACATGGGTGGAACCCGGATTTTATCATAACTCTTGGTGATAATAATTACGAATTCGGCGCCGATTCAACAATTGACTCTAATATCGGGCAATTTTACCATGATTTCATAAGGCCCTATTACGGTGTTTTTGGCAATGAAGCACCTTTCAATAAATTCTTCCCCTCACTTGGCAATCATGACTGGTATTCTGATTCAGCAAGCGCATATCTGAATTTTTTCACACTTCCCGGGAATGAAAGATATTATGATTTTATCAGGGGTAACTGCCATTTTTTTGTAATTGATAGTGACCCAAATGAACCTGACGGAATCTTGCAGAATTCTAACCAGGCATTGTGGCTTAAGACAAAGCTCTTTCAGTCTAACGCAAGATTTAGAATTGTTTATTTCCATCATCCGCCTTTTTCATCTGGACAGCATGGAAACAATGTTGATATGCAATGGCCGTTCAGGGAGTGGGGAGCAAATGTAATATTATGCGGCCATGAACACAATTATGAAAGACTTGTGGGCGAAGATGGTTTGACATACATTGTAAATGGCTTGGGCGGAAAAGACTGGAGGGAGTTTGCAGCCATAGTGCCAGAAAGCAGGTTAAGGTTTACCGGCAACTATGGTGCAATGCTGGTTACAAGTTACGCTGATAGCCTGAATCTTAAGTTTATCGCCTATCCTGATTCGGTTAAAGATGATACTACAATAGTTCTTCCGCCAATTGGGATTGAACCAATTTCTGAGACAGCACTGGGATATAAGCTTTTCCAGAACTATCCCAATCCATTCAATCCTTCAACTGAGATAAGTTTCCATATTCCTATTAGCGGCAATACAAATATCAGCATTTTTGATGTGAACGGCAGGCTTGTTGATGAACTTGTTAATAAAATTATGCCTGCAGGCAATCATACCGTAAAGTGGAATGCTGAAAAGTTTCCCGGGGGAGTCTATTTCTGCAGAATTCAGACCGGCAGTTTTAACGATGCTGTGAAAATGGTATTGGTGAAGTAGTATCCACTTCAAAAGTTCTTTAATTTTTTGCCTTTTACTTCGTAATAAGTAAGAGGCATTTTCCTTTTGGAGATATTAATTATATAATAGAATTAATCCAAAAACATTAATATTTTCGGGTATCTAAATTTCATTATTATGAGAACTCTGATATTGGTTTTAACGGTACTTTTTTTCCTTACGATTAATTCATATGCACAGAACTGGATAACCACTGGCGGCAATCTGCAGCGCAGCGGCTTAAGTGAAATTACAGGTCCAAACTCCGTGGCAGGCACGTATTGGTCAGTCAACAGTACAAATAATACTGCCTGGGGCAATTCTATATATACTTACGGTGATAAATTTGTAACATCACGAATAGTACTTTCACCCTACACAGGTAAAATTGAACTAAGAAACATAAATACAGGTGCCCTAATTTGGGAAAAGATGATAAATTCAACTTCCAGAATGTACGCCGTTGGTTTTACTGAAGACGCAGTATACGCCCATGATTATTTATCGGGTATTCTGTACGCTCTAAACATTTCCGACGGTTCCGTAAAATGGTCCATAGCATCTGATATGTTCCCCGGAAATACCGGGCTCCTCTTCGCCTGTGATGGCGACCCGATTGATAAAGGCAGAAGGATAAATAAAAATACCGGACTCGCAAGATGGACTAACAACTATATAATTCCCGTCGGGCCGGATGGCGGTTTCTGTTTATACGTAAACACTTATTATCACTGGACAGGCTCAATTGTCACTCCTAAGAAACTTATAGCTATAGATGTAAATACAGGCGTAACTAAATATACTTCAGCTGACCTGCCTGGAGACGGCGACCAGGAAAATGATCTTTGTATCGGTCCGAATGGTACTATATATATTTGCCGTGATGGAGGCGCGCTTTATGCATTTCAGGATAACGGTACGGCTTTTGTACAGTTGTGGAGTCATACACCGGGCTATGTAGTTAAAGGTGTAGGTAAAGATGGTTCGCTTTATGCTTCTAACATCAATGATCCTTCGCAGTTTGCAAACAGTAACATTTACAGACTTGATCCCTCCAATGGCAACATACTTGATTCAGCGCAGATTCGCACACCCTTGGCGTATATGTCAGTTGGTGCTGATTCAACTATAATAGTAACAACAGGTGAAACCGGTAACGGCAGATATGTAGCGTTCACTCCAAATTTGCAAACGGTCAAATGGACTCTGAATGTGCCATACAACTATTACAGCGGATCTAACCTGGGACAGAACGGAATTTTTATCGCATGCGGTTCAGGGACAGAAATTAAAGCTTACAAAACAAATTACAGCATAAAACCGGTTGCTGATTTTAAGGCAAGCAAAACTCTTATTTATATGAGTGAATCAATTTCATTTTCGGATCAGTCATCGTATAATCCAACTTCCTGGTCATGGCAATTTCCGGGTTCAAATACCCCAAGCTCAACACAGCAGAATCCGGCAAACATTACATACAGTTCACCCGGTGTTTACCAGGTTACACTTATTGCAGCAAATAGTTTTGGAAATGATACACTTGTAAAGAATTGTTATATAAATGTTCAGAATGAAACGGGGATAAGCATTATCGGTAATGAAATTCCCTCAGAATTTTCGCTTGAACAAAATTATCCAAACCCGTTTAATCCAATGACAAAGCTCAAATTCCAAATGCCAAAGTCCGGATTTACCAGGCTTGTGATCTCTGACGTTACCGGCAGAACTATATCAATACTTGTGGATGAAGAATTGAATGCCGGAACATACGAAGCTGATTGGGATGCCTCAGGATATTCAAGCGGGGTTTATTTCTATACCTTAACTTCCGGTGATTTTAAAGAAACCAGGAAAATGCTGCTCATCAAATAATTTTGTTTTCCAAATGAATAATTATTTCAGAAAATAGATTATGAAAAAAATAATATTAATGCTGTTAATTCCCTTTTTTACATACTCGCAGGGCTGGTTCATTCAAACCACATTCAGTCCGGCTCAATCACTGCAAACAGTAAGATTCTATGATCAGAACACAGGTTATACAACTGCCCCGCTGTATAACGGTTCAAATTTTAATATTCATAAAACAACCAATGCGGGCGCAAATTGGGTAGATCAGAATTCAGGATATACCTCAATGCGATTCATGGCGATTTGGATACAGCACCCTGATACTGTATATATGAGTGGTAACGACGGGAAGATTATCAAAACTGTTAATGGCGGCAGCAACTGGGTTACAGTATATTCCGAAACAACTCTTCAGTTATGGGGATTGTTCTTTGTGAACTCTATGACCGGTTTTACCGCAGGCTCAACAGGCAGAATAATGAAGACCACCAATGCCGGAGTTAACTGGGTTAATATGGCATCTCCAACACAAACCTCGCTCAGTTCAATTTACTTCATAAATGAAACTACCGGTTTCATTTCAGGCTCCGCGATAGCGCTTAAGACCACAGACCAGGGGGCAAGCTGGCAGAATATGAACGCTCCTTTTATCAGCGGGTTTGAAAATTTCAGGGAAATTTATTTCTTTAATGAAAATCTGGGATTGTACGTAAGCGATGCAGGCAGAATTGTTAAGACAACTAACAGCGGTTTAAACTGGAATTTAGTTAACTCCGGTACAACGCAGTCACTTTTTGGTGTAAAATTTATTGATGCACAGACCGGCTACGCATGCGGAAATGCCGGGGCAATTGTAAGGACTACCGACGGAGGAGAGAACTGGTTCAGTCAAACTTCACCGCTCAGCGAAATACTTACCGATGTGTGGTTCACAAATGCAAATACAGGTTATATTTCATCATGGTCAGGGAAAATACTCAAAACTACAAATGGCGGTATTACATTTATTGAGCCTGTAAGCAGCGAGATACCTGAAAATTTTGCTCTTGAACAGAATTATCCAAATCCGTTTAACCCAAAAACAAAGTTCAAGTTCCATATGCCGGAATCCGGATTTACAAAACTTGTGATCTTTGATGTTACCGGAAAGGAAATTGCATTACTTGTGAATGAAGAACTGCAGCCCGGCACTTATGAAATCAATTGGGATGCATCAGCGTTTTCCAGCGGAATCTATTTTTATACTATAATATCTGGTGAATTTACCCAAACCAGGAAAATGGTTTTGAACAAATAAGATCAGTTTTTCAAATTTTAATTTGTAAGGCATTCAATATTTGAATGCCTTCTTTTATTTATTTAAACCTTTTGTGTCAACGATTGTCAAATACTTAAATGATTATCAGAAGGCAGATCATGAAAAATATTTATTTTACAATTGTATCATTTATTTTAGCCTTATTTTCCTTAAATACGGCAGTATTATCTCAAAATCATCCGCCGGTTTATATGACACTGGTTTCTCATAATGAGGATAATTCACCCTGGACGACTTACAGCTTTTATAAGCCTAAACGTGACCTTCTTGTTCAGATAGCCAATACTGTACAGTCAAAAGGTGCTGCCTGGAGTTTTCAGTCTGACTGGAAATTTCTTCTGGGTGTAATGATGTTTGATACCGGCAGCGTTGTTGCAAATACAAACGGTAAGAATCTCATCAAATGGATGGTTGAAGATAAAGGTGTTTACTGCGATCCGCATTCACATGAAGCAAACGGTTACAATTATGCCGATGTTGCTTACCTTCATCAACTGTTAGGCATAACACCTACAAAAGTGGTAGGCGGATTCCTGTATGATACAGTCATTAACGGTAATAACTGGGAAAATCTGGAAAACGGAATTTACGGAAGAATGTACCCGGCGTATTTCTGGCAGCCGGATATTTTGTGGGGAGGCGGAACACCGCTTCATGTGAATGACCCAAACCCGCTTGGCGCATGGAAACCAAAGAGTATGTCTGATTTCTATACACATGATTCCACAAAGCACCTTGTACTGCTAGGTCATGGCTGCGAAAATCATATCGAAGATACTTCCAATATTAATTATAACACAGAGACAATAAGAAATATGGTAAACCAGATCACCGGAGGCTCGTTACCCGCTACTGGCTTTTATCCTGCATATTCTATATTTAATGTCGGCGATCTTAATTCCGGCAGAGTTGTTAAGATCTCGCAATTCATTGATTCTGTAAATTCGCTTACAGCAGGAGGAAGAGTACAATGGAAATCGCTTACTGAAATATATAATATATGGAATACAACCTATAATAAAAATCCGTATTACGTAATGTGTGAAGATATTCTCTTGGCAGTTGAGCAGATAAGTTCAAATGTGCCGGATGGATTTTATTTAGCGCAAAACTATCCTAATCCGTTTAATCCTGTGACGCGTATAAATTTTTCTATTCCTGAAAGAACAGTTGCGCTCATCAAAGTATACGATGTTTCAGGGAAGCTTATTTCTGAGCTCTTGAACAAAGAGCTTTCTACCGGCACTTATTCAGTATCATGGGATGCTTCCTCATTTTCCGGCGGCGCTTATTTTTATTCGCTGATTACTTCAAAATTCACCCAAACAAAGAAAATGATTCTTGTGAAGTAAAAGCATCTCTTCTGATAAGAAGATAACAGGTTTTATTGTACCGTAAACAAAAGGTGTGAAAAAATTACCTTAGACAAGCTATGCTGAAAACATTTGATTTTCACTAAAGGTCATAACTCTATATACCCTGAAACAGTTATATGCATCAAATAAATAGTTAACTATTTTTATTATGAAAGGGGGTTTAGAAATGATAAAATTTCTAATTTTTTCAATAGTATTAACTTTTTCCCTTAGCATAAATTCACAAAGCTGGGTTCCGGCAGGAAATGTAACTAATCCCGGTACAATACCAAGTATCAGTGTATGCGGTATAAATTCCGCCTACATAGCAGATGGCAGCCAGAACTCGCCAAAAATTTTCAGGACAACAAACGGCGGTCTAAACTGGCTTACTGTTCCTGTTGGAGGAATTGCCAATGAACTATATTGTGTTTGGGCAATCAACGATAACCTTGCATTTGTTGGTGAAGGTTATGTAAACGGAAATGCTCATCTTTACAAAACTACAAACGCAGGTGCTAACTGGACCTCAATTCTGACTACGGGCGCTAATAACGGTCACTTCACCGGACTGGCATTTACTAAAATAAACGGCAATTTATTTGCATTGGCTATAGCTGAAAAAGTTTACAGAAGCTCTAATTCCGGTAACAACTGGGTTGAACTAAGTGCTGGTGTAACAGGTGTATCTAATGCACAAAACTCCTTAATGATTGTTGATAACGATTTTTACGGTTTTGGTCTCAATAACGGCGCAGCAAGAATACGCCTTACTACCAATAATTCTACAACCTGGACAACCCAGCAGATAAGTGTTTCAGGTAATTATACTTCTGCTATTGCGTTCCATTCCAATAAATTATATGGAGTTGCGGCTACTTCGACTTCTCTTCCGATGATATCAAGAACAACAGATGGCGGACTTTCATGGAGCAGTGTTAACATTGGCACGGGTGTAACCGGTACATGTTATCTTGTTTGGGTACCCGCAACACCGGTTGTTTACATTTTAGGTGAGAACGGAGGAATAAAAAGAAGCACTGATAACGGAGTATCGTGGGTTACAACACCAACTCCCGGAGTAACCAACCTGACACATTTTGATTTTCATCAGCAGGGTATGGTTGTATACGGTTACGCGGTATCTTCAAACGGTAATGTAATAAAACTGGCAGATACCCTGAACATTCTTACTGGGATTAATAATAACAATAATATTCCAGCCAGTTTTTCTCTTGAGCAAAACTATCCGAATCCGTTTAACCCTTCAACACTTATAAAGTTTTCTGTTGCTGAAAGTGTGCCGGTAAGGCTATCAGTGTATGATATATTGGGAAGGGAAATAGCCGTGCCTGTTAATGAATTTAAATCAGCAGGCAGTTATGAAATATCTTTTAACGGAGATAATTTAAGCACAGGAGTTTATTATTACAGGCTGGATGCAGGCAGTTTTACTGAAACAAAAAAAATGCTTATGGTCAAATAAGGAAATAAACAATAAATACAAAATTGAACCAGTAAAAGCGGCTTACAGCCGCTTTTTTTATTTCCTCCTGTAAATTATGAAGCCCTGACGGCACTCAGGAAAATAGTGCCGAATATCCACATCGTTACAAGAATCCAATAAGAAGCAGTAAGGAACATACTTGCAAGAACCGCTTTCCACAAAGTTTTGTGATATACTTTCCTGACCGCAAAAAACAGGTAGAACCCCGGAACGAAGTACCACCATAAAAAAACGAACACTTCACCTAAGCCCTGGCAAATTACACCCAGTAAAAAGCACCAGAGATTAAATGTGAAAAAGTGCAGTGTAAATACAATATGCTCTGAGTAAAAATATTTTTTTGGAAGGTATACCAGTTTCAGCAGAACACTAAATGCAAGCATTATAAAAAAAATGTAAAGTGTGATATTATCATTGAATTGATTATTGAATTCCTCTTTGAAAAGTTCATTCGAATGATCGCTTGCAGTTTCCTGCTCAAGTATGAATTCCTTCATGAAGTTATCATCGCCCCCTTCAGTAACCAGTGATCTATACTGGTCAGGGTCACTTTTGATCATTATGAAAAATAATATGAATGAAGAGAACAGGAACATTTTTAGAGGAGAAATGTATCTTTTATGCCTGCCTGAAATATATTCATGAGTTAGGTAACCGGGCTTTAAGAACAGGTATTTAATGGATTGGAAAAAGCGTGAATCCCATGTGAATATTTCTTCAAAAAAATGGCTGATAATTGCAAACACCGATTTATCAAAAGCGGCCTTGCCGCTTTGACCGCAATTTTCGCAATAATTACCCTTCAGATCTGCACCACAGTTCTGGCAAATGTGTTTAATATTTTCGGGAAGCTCATTCATTCTGTGCAAAAATACAAAGATAATTATTCTATAAACACGAAATATTCAGTAATTAATAATTGTTAAAATTTGCATTGTTTAGGTAGCATTATTTTGTTAAGTTTTAGTAATTTATTTCACATTGTTATGAAAAAATTAGTTTTTACCTTTCTACTTCTATCCATCTCCACATTGAATATTTACGCCCAGCAGGGCTGGTTCTGGCAAAATCCTTTGCCGCAGGGGAATGCTCTGGGAAGAGCTTTTGTTTCCGGGAATAGTGGATACATAATAGGACATTTAGGGACTTTTATGAAGACAACTAACCTTGGTACAAACTGGATAGTACAACCTTATATCCCATTCTTTGAACTTAAATCGTCACAATTTTTCGATTTGAATAACATTTATTTAGTGACAGATGATTCGTACCTGATGAAGTCTTCAAATGGTGGAATTAACTGGAGCACAATCCCAATTTTAACGGGTGAAACACCATACGTATACTTTATTGACCCCCTAACAGGGTATGCTTTGACACACTCTTTTATCAGTAATTTTTCCGGTACATGGACTCTATATAAGACTACAAATGCGGGATTTAGCTGGGAATTGAACAAGAATGATAGTTCTGCTTATATTTGGAGTTTTCATTTCCCGACACTGCAGACAGGATACTCAGTAGGCAGGGTGAATTCACTTTTGAACATGGCAAAGATATTTAAAACTACAAATGGCGGAGCAATCTGGGATTCAATTCATACTGGAATTAGACCAGAAGCCAGAAATGTATATTTTGTGAATGATCAAACTGGCTTTATTAGTACTTATCATCCCGGATATAAATTGTACAGAACAACGAATGGTTTTCAAAGCTGGGATAGTGTTTATTCTATGAGTAACACATGTTCTTTCTATTTTATAAACGAGTCTACAGGCTATGCTTTTGATTCTTATACGAAGATCAAAACAACCAATTCCGGTCTAAACTGGTTTGTTGTTCAGCAGCCAACCAATAATATTTTTTTCAATGCCTCGGGGACAGGTTTTGCCACAGGATTTACAGGGGAGATTTACAAAACTACAAACGACGGATTAAATTGGAATAATTATACCAGCACTGTTTATTCTGGCGGTATGTTGAACGATATTTTTGTCGTAAATGAAAACACAGTATATATCGCATGTGATAATAGTAAAATATTAAAGACAACAAACGGAGGATTTAACTGGATCGCTTATACTGATTCTCAGACAGACTTTTTTAATTCAATTCATTTTTTTGATGAAAATACAGGTATAGCGGGTGTCTACCCATTAAATGCAACTTCAAGAATAAAGAAAACCACAAATGGAGGAATTAACTGGTATTCAGTCAACATTAGCACGACTGACCAGATAACTGACATAAATTTCCCAAATAATACAACAGGTTTCGCAGTATCTAAAGTTGGTTATTTTACACGAAGCACAGACGGAGGAGAATCATGGCAAACACCTGTTTTTATTTCTCCGATTTGGAGTGGGGATATTAGGTTCATAAATTCTAACACCGGGTATTGGGTAGGTGAAAACAAAATAAGGAAAACCACGAATTCAGGATCCAATTGGGTTGAGACTTTGATTGATTCACTCGATGGGTTCAGCAGTGTTGATTTTGCTGATCTGAATACCGGTTTTGTATCAGGATTTTATCGTAATAATTCCAATTATTTGGGTGTGATTCTTAAAACTACCAATTCAGGTTTTAGCTGGTTAAGAACAAATGTACCAGTAAACAGAATTCAAGAAATAAATGTTATTGATAATAACACAATTTATGCATCCTGTGATTATGGGAAGATATTAAAATCAACTAATGGAGGACTGAATTGGGAAGTTTATCAAACATGTTATGTCGGCACGTTATTAACATCAGATTTTTTTAATTCCACAACCGGCTATGCGGCAAGTTTTAATGGTGTTATCATCAAAACCACCAATGGCGGTGGTTCGCCAATCGGTATTGAGCCAATCAGCAATATTATACCCAATGAATTCAAATTATATCAAAACTATCCAAACCCGTTCAATCCTATGACTAAGATAAAATTTTCTATTCCTGTTAGCTCTCAGATAGATCCTGTTAACATCTATTTATACGACGTTACGGGAAGGGAAGTTAAGAATTATTCACTTGGCAACTTAAAAGCCGGTATATATAGTATTGATTTTGACGGGGCTGATTTTGCAAGCGGCGTATATTTCTGCAAATTGGCTTCCGGTGAGTTTGTTCAAACAATTAAACTGGTTCTCTTGAAATAGCAGTCAACTATTATGAAAAAATTCATATTTTCCATTCTCCTTTTATCCATCACCACATTAAATATCTATGCTCAGCAGGGATGGTTTTGGCTTAATCCATTGCCGCAGGGTAATCTTTTAAGTTACGTGAATTTTTGGGGAAATGATGGCTTAATAATAGGTTATGGAGGTAATGTAATAAAGTCAACTGATTTGGGTAATAGCTGGTTAATTAATAGCCATACATCATTTAATAAAGCTTTTCAGACAATTGTATTTGATAAAAATACTTTTTACATAGCTGCGGAAAATAATATTCTGCAAAAAACAACAAACGGCGGCGGTTCTTGGTTTAGCAGCAATTATGTTACCGGTGAATATCCAAATTTGTTTTTTGTAAATATGCAAACTGGTTATGCTGTTTATAATAATTTTTACACTTACTCTTATCCTCTTAAATTATACAAAACTACAAACGGAGGAATTAACTGGTCTTTAAATTTATCAGATACATCTGCTGCTATGAGAACCATATTCTTCCCGGATGAAATTACAGGATATATGACAGGTACAAAAGGGATCTGGTCTGATTCAGTTTTAATCTATAAGACAACAAATGCAGGGGCTGCGTGGTATCTCATTAATACCGGATTAAATAATGATGTCAGGAGTTCGTGTTTTACAAACGGAAACACGGGTTACCTGGGATGCCAGAACGGTATAATTTTAAAAACAACAAACGGAGGAATTAACTGGCAAAATTTAGGAAGTCAGGGAAACTCAATTTCAAGAATTCATTTCATAAATTCCAATACAGGATTTATCAATAGCCAATTATATACAAAGAAGACCACAAACGCCGGATTAAATTGGGCGAACATTGTTATACCTGAGAGCAATTTTTATTATGATGGAATTACTAATTATGTTTCTGTTGGAGGTAACGGCAGAATCAGTAAATCAACTAATAATGGTTTAAACTGGATTAATTACTCAAGCTCAATTTATAATGGATATTGTAATGATATTGAAACTGTAAATCAAAACACTTGCTTTGTGGCATGCGATGGCATAATATTAAGATCTTCAAATGGCGGTCAGAACTGGAGCAAATTCGAAAATCCGAATATGGCGACATATAGTTCAATCTTTTTCTTAAATGAATTAACCGGGTATGCAGGTGGATTGTTTTCAACAAACGGAAGTACAAATATTCAGAAAACTACCAACAGTGGATTGAATTGGTTTGATGTTAATGCACATAATGTAATTAATGTATATAATATTTTTTTCCCGGCAGCACAAACTGGTTATGCCGCAACAAAATGGGGGTCATTTTATAAATCTACAGATTACGGTTTGAATTGGTTTCAGACAGGTTCGTTTGATTTGTTCGATCAAGGTGGTTTATTTTTTCTGAACGAAAATACCGGCTACTCAGTGGGCCACAGTTATTCCTCCTTTGGTCATTTAAGAAAAACAACAAATGGCGGTTTTAACTGGGTTGAAACAAATCTGGATTCTATTGACATGTTAAATGATGTTAAATTTTTAAATTCCTTTACCGGTTTTGCCTGCGGTTATTATATTACACAAGAAACGAATAAAGGAGCTATGGGAATAACAACTGATGGTGGTATTACTTGGAATTTTCAAAGACTTCCGGTTGGTAAAATTTTTGAGTTAAGTGTTGCTGACAGTAATACAATTTATGCATGTTGTGAAAATGGAAACGTGTTGAAAACAACAAATTCAGGGATAAACTGGCTGACGTACCAGTCATGTTATTCCGATTTAATTGTAAGTATAGATTTCCATGATAAATTTACGGGATATGCGTGCTCTTATTATGGAACAATCATTAAGACCACAAATGGCGGCGGCTTACCAATTGGTATCGAGCCAATCAGCAATATTTTACCTAAAGAATTTAGATTATATCAAAACTCTCCAAATCCGTTCAATCCTGTAACCAAGATAAAATTTTCTATTCCTGTCGGCTCTCAAACCGATCCTGTTAATATTTATGTATACGATGTAACAGGCAGGGAGGTTAAGAATTATTCACTTGGCAACTTAAAAGCCGGTATATATAGTATGGATTTTGACGGCGCAGATTTATCAAGCGGGATATACTTCTGCCAATTGGTTATGGGGCAGTTAAGCCAAACAAGGAAAATGGTGCTGATAAAATAGCAGTTTATAGAGTTGATTTTGTAAAAATCACCCTTTGGTTCATAACCAGTTATCTTTGACGATTTTGAGTTGCTTTTTGAACAGTAATTCTCATTTTATACCGAACTTATCCCTTTTTTCATACCTATAAATTCTTTATAATTGTGCTTACCCAGCCACCAATATATGGTTTTTTCGCCTTTTTTGAAGAAAAAACCTATTTAAAATGAAATAAGATTCTAATGGTTTTTTAATTGAATTAAGTTCTAAATCTATAATTATGTCAATAAAAGTAAGCAATTTAACGAAATACTACGGTGATTACCTTGCCGTTGATAATATTTCGTTCGAAGCAAAAAAAGGAGAGATCCTTGGATTTCTGGGACCTAACGGAGCCGGTAAATCAACTACCATGAAAATTATCACAACATATTTGCCGCCAACAACCGGAACAGTGGAAGTTGACGGATTCGATGTTGAGGATAAGTCGCTTGAGGTAAGAAAAAAACTTGGATACCTTCCGGAGCTTAACCCGCTTTACTACGATATGAACCCGGTTGATTATCTTGATTTTGTCGCGAAGCTCGACGGCATTCCCGATAACGAGATCAAGAAAAAACGCGAAGAAATGATCAGGGTATGCGGACTGGATTCTGTGCGCAATAAAGATATCGGAACTCTTTCAAAAGGATTCAAGCAGCGTGTAGGTCTTGCGCAGGCTATGATAAATAATCCGGACGTTTTAATACTTGATGAACCTACTTCAGGTCTTGATCCTAACCAGATCATTGAGATCAGGAATCTTATCAAAAAACTTGGCAGAGAAAAAACAGTAGTACTTTCAACACATATCCTTTCGGAAGTTACCGCAACATGTAACAGGGTAATAATCATTAACAAAGGCAAAATAGTTGCAAACGGCACCCCTGAAGAGCTTCAGGCAAGATCAAAAGGGCAGAGCCTAGTTATGCTTGAAGTTAAGAATAACTGTGATAAGAACGCGCTTTCAGGAGCATTGAAAGAAATACGCAATGTTAATAAGGTTGAATTCGTTAAGGATAACGGCGATTCATTCATTTTCAACATTTACGGTGAGCATGGCGCTGACCTGAGAGAAGTAATTTCAAATAAGGTAATGCAGCAGAAAGCGACAGTGCTATCAATGCAGGCAAAACACTCATCATTAGAAGATATATTCAGGGAGTTAACAAAGTAATAATATGAATACACAGAATATAAAAACAATTTACACCAAAGAGCTTAAATCGTACTTTAACTCTCCCATTGCGTACATTGTCATGATAGTTTTCATGGCTATATCGGGATTTCTGTTCACGATGAGCTTTTTCCAGATCAATATCGCTTCCATGCGCGAGTTCTTCGGAAGCTTTTTCATTCAGCTGGTATTGTTCGTGGTTTTTATTCCCGCAATAACTATGCGCAGCTTTTCGGAAGAAAAGAAGCAGGGCACATTGGAATTGCTGTTAACCAAGCCAATTACTGATATAGAGCTTATATTAGGAAAGTATCTCTCGGCACTCACATTAATAGTCATAACACTTTCGCCAACCATACTGTATTTTATTATTATTAAAATGATCGGACCTATATCGTTCTGGCCGTTTTTAACCAGCCTGTTAGGTTACATATTAATGAGCGCTTTCTTTATAGGTATTGGTGTATTCGTTTCATCACTCACAGAAAACCAGATAATTGCATTTATTATAAGTGTGCTTATCTGTCTGTTTTTCTTTTTGTTCGGTAAACTTTTGATAGTTTTCCCGACTTCGGTGGTTTCATTCTTTGAATATCTGACAACGGATTATCATTTAAGCAATATCTCAAGAGGAGTAATAGACTCACGGGTACTTATTTATTACTTCTCCATGATTTTCTTTACAATATTCCTTACCAAAGTTTCTCTTGAAAGCAGAAAGTGGTAATAACGGCAGTAATGGTATCAATAATCCAATAAAAATAAATAATCAGCATTTTAATATACACATATGGCAGAAGAATTAGAAAATAAAGACGAATTGCAGAATGAAGAGGAAGTTACAGAAGAATCTTCCGAAGAAATTGAGCAGGATGAAAGGCTTACCAGCAGAAAAAAGAAAACAGAATCCAGAAGACGCCAGGCGATCATCAGCGTTTTACTTGTTGCAGGTATTCTTGTTGTTCTGAATGTTATAGCTGTTAAAGTCTTTTTCAGGTGGGATCTTACTCCAAACAAGATCTACACGCTTTCTGATGCAAGTAAATCAATAGTTTCAAAGCTTGATGATAAGCTTGTTGTTAAGGCGTATTTTACTGATAATTTGCCTGCGCCATATAATAATAACCGCAGGTATCTGCAGGAACTGCTCGACGATTACCGCAATGCATCTGACGGTAAAATAACATACGAAATTATCAGCCCAAGTGATCAGGAAGAACTTGAAAAGGAAGCACAGAAATACGGCATTCAGCCTGTTCAGGTTCAGACTGTAAAGAATGACAGAGCAGAAGCGCTGAAAGCATATATGGGGCTTGTAATGTTGTTTGGCGGTAAACAGGAAGCTTTGCCGTTCATTGGAAGCACCGAGAACCTGGAATATGAAATTACAGGTGTAATTAACAGGCTTACACAGCCAGAGCTCAAAAAGATCGGAATATTGTCCGGCAACGGAATGCCCGGTGTTGAAAAGATCAGCAAAGTCAATCAGTACCTTACCAAGTTCTATAATGTTACAAACGTAGATGCATCCAAAAATAATCCAATACCTGCTGATATCAAAACGCTTGTTATATTTTCTCCAAAAGCGCCTCAGCAGCAGCAGCAAATGGGCATGCAGCAAACTCCACCGCCTGTCGTTCCTGAAAATGTCAAATTTGCAATTGACCAGTTCATCATGAACGGCGGAAAAGTTATTTTTATGATGAGCAGGGTGAATGTTTCTTCGCAGCAGCAGTTCCAGATAGCGCAGGTTACAAACACCGGTTTGGAAGACCTGCTTGAAAACTACGGTGCGAAGATCAATAATACCATAATTACGGATAAAGAATGTGCCTTTGTTCAGGTACCTGTTCAGCAGGGTCCGCTGCAGATGTATACCCAAATTCCATTCCCGTATTATCCTAAGATCGTTAACATAAACCATGATGTGCCTTCATTTGCAAATATAGGGCAGGTGTTTCTTGGATTTACAAGTGATATTGATCTTAATGCTGCGGGGACAAAAGGAATCAAAGCTACACCGCTTTTAACCACATCTCCCAAAACCGGACTATCCAATGAATTCGCTATTGTTCAGGCATCAGGTCAAATGCTGCCCGATAGTATGTTTAAAGCAAAAGATCTTAGTGTTGGCGCGATTTATGAAGGTGTATTCAAAAGTTTCTACAACGGTAAAACAATTCCGGTTGATACCGCTGCCGGCTCAGCACCAGCCCCAACAACAGTAAAACCGGAAGGACCGGGCGGAAAGATTATTGTGCTTGGTAACGGTGATTTCCCTCAGGATGATTTCCGCGGACCGGATGAAAGCCTTCTGTTTTTTGCTAACATGATAGATTACATGAGCGATGACGCCGGACTTTCAGCCATAAGGATGAAAGACGCAAATCCTAAACCGCTTGATTCTATTGAAGACAGTACAAGAACAATTGTAAAATACGGAATGCTTGCAGGTCCGCCGGTATTGGTACTTCTTTACGGATTGCTTCGGTGGAGAAAGAAAAAAGCGGCAAAAAGCTAATGCTATCAGGTGAAATGCTGATAGAGACCTTAAAATCAGAAATTATTAAATAAGTAAAAAAGTTAAGTTATAACATAAGCAGTATATGAATAAAACAATTAAAATTTTACTCGCAGTATTTGCGGTACTTATCGCCATCTATTTCCTTTTCTTCAGATCAAGTGAAAAGGTATCTACAGAAAAAATAGATGCGAAACTGTTCGTGGCAGATTCATCAAAGATCGATAAAATAGAGATAGTTAAGAACAGCGAAACGATCGTTCTGGAAAAGGTTAATAACCAGTGGAAGCTCTCAAAACCTATAGATTATCCTGCGGATACATCAAATGTTTATCTGATGCTGAGCGATCTGAAGAATTTTACGCTCGAAAGCGTAGCATCTGAAAACCCCGCAAAATTCAGCGGATATCTTGATTCAGTTAACAATGCGAAGATAACAACATACCAGGAAGGAAAACCACTGGGAACATTTATACTGGGCAAATCTCAGGCAAACGATAATTCTTATATAAAGAAACCGGAAGAGAACAGGATACTTCTCGCTTCAAATCTTACTGCCGCTTTATTCACAAAAACATCAAAAGACTACAGAAATAAGTTTATGTTCTCGATCCCAACTTACTCTGTAAACAGTGTAACTTTTAAATCAACTGATTCAAACAATGTTGATATGACAGTCACCAAATCAGGTGAGAACAAATGGACAATTGGCGGCGATTCGGTTTCTTCTTCAGTTATGGAAGGATTCCTGAATATACTCGCTAACTTCAACACTGATGATTTCAAAGATACTGTTATGACTACTTTCCCGGTCCCGGTATTTACAATTACAGTTAATACATCCCTGGGGCAGCCGACAGTCATCAATCTCTACAAGGAGCCTATGACCGATCCCAATGGTGTACAGGCATACATCACACAGGTAAGCGGCAACAACCAGCTTTTCAGGCTTTTTGCAGCACTTGCAAGTCAGTTAATGAAAAAGAGATCAGATTTTATACCGCCGGCACCTAAGCCGCCCGGCAATTAGTTAGAATATTTTAAAGGAAAAGACCTGCTCAATATTTGAGCAGGTCTTTTTTTATGCTCAATATCCAATGTAATTATGCTGTCTTTCTTGTGAAGGATATTAATGCGGCAAATGCAGCCAGGTAACACACAGCGCCTGTCCAGTAAGATGCCGAAATGCCGTAATTCATAGCTATAATAATTGATATGACCGTTGCCAGTACACTCATAACTCCGTTAATACCCCAAAGCCACGGTGTTATACCCGGTGAGCGGATGCCTGCAAGTTTCATTCCGGCGGGAAACGCCATTCCAAGAAACAAACCCATCGGGAATAA
>JBHEKV010000018.1:0-13174 GCA_041859235.1 Ignavibacteria bacterium
GGTATTTTGCAGGATTAAAATGAAATAAAGACAAACCCCCATCTATATTTAATGAGGGATAACAGTTAAAGTATAATTTTCAATTAAACAATATTATAGATAGTTTTCCCCCCTTCAACCGAAGGGGGGACTTTATAAAACAAAAAGATTCCCGCATTGGCCTGCAGCAGGCAGGCGGGAATGGAAACAATATGATAACATTCGGCAGATTTTCGGACAGCTTTAAACCAAAAGCTAAAATAGATGACTGGAACACTTCGGAGAGGCTTTTCCTGGAGAAGAATTACATGGCAAGCTACGAGGCGTTCTTTAAATATCTAAGTGATGATGAAGTTAAAAACGTTACATGGAAGCGCGAAGGCGAAAGGATAGATTTCCAGCTGCTGCAGGGCTCAAAAATTGTGCATGGTACAATTGCAAACGGCGAGGTGATCTGCGAAGCTGATGTTGCGACCTACGATAAACTATCCGTAGCGTTCATGCGCAGGCTGATGGAGATGAATTACTCTATGTACTACAGCCGCTATGCCATGAAAGACAACAGGATTTGCATTAAGTTCGACAGCAAAATAGCTGCGGCCCCGCCGCGCAAGCTGTATTACGGATGGAAGGAGCTTGCAACCCGCGCCGATAAACAGGATGACCTGCTGGTGGATGATTTTGCGATGCTTAAATCAACCGGCAACGGCCATGCTGAGCCTTTACCCGATACCGAAAAAGAAATTAAATACAATTTTTACAAAAGCTGGCTTGATAAAACCATAGCCCGCATTAATGAGCTTAACGAAGACGCGTTTTCAGGGGGGATATCATACCTGCTGTTAAACACCGCTTACAAGCTTGACTACCTTATTGCCCCCGAGGGCACGCTGATGAACGAGCTTGAAAAAATGAGCTGGGAATACTTTGCCAAGGATAATAAACCATATGTTGAAAAGAACCGCAGAATGAAAGAAGCCCTGCAGAAGCTGGCTGATAAGCCGAAGGAAGCAGTGCTGGAAGATCTTTACAGGGTGAAATCAACTTTCGGAATTGCAAATCCCGCTCCGCACCAGGCGGTGGTTGATCTGTTTGCGAATAACCTGCAGAATGTTAAATGGTATATAGATAACAATTATCCCGATATTGCAGTTGTGCTGTATGAGTATCTTGCAACCTATTGCCTTTTCAGTTACGGGCTGCCAAAACCTGACGCGAAGCTTTTCCACCTTATGCTTAATATCACCAACCAGGATTACTTTACCGCTCTAGGCGTGGGTGAAACGCTTTATGACGCAGCAGGCGGTAAGTTCAGTGAGCAGGTCATAAAAAGTAAGATAGATGAAATTATTAAAGAGGGTAATGAGCTCTACCCTGAATTGAAGTTCAATACTGCGAACCTGAAGTTTGATTCACTGGTAAGTTTTTTAAGGACGTATGTTGCTGAAATACAGCAGCTGAATTATAATCAGTGATTAGTTAGAAGCAACCCCCATCGCAGATTAGCGCAGGGAAGAGTTTCAGGATTAAATTACACGAAGTTAAAACCCGGAAAAATCGTCCCCCCTTTCTAGAAACAAAGGGGGGACAGAAGCAAAGACAAATTGCCGGGCTCAAAATTAAAAATGCATTGATACAGTCAATGCACTCCAAATAAAGAAAGATAAAAATCATAAATGGATACACAGCATATAATAGATCGGTTTCAGCATGTAATAATTCAGATAGCCACACCGCAGGGTACGGGAACGGGATTTTATGTAAAGAAGGAAAACCTGATCATCACCAATGACCATGTGGTTAAGGGCAATTCAGAAGCGGTGATAAGCGGGAGATCTATACCGAAGCAGATCTCACCGGTATTTTTTAATGACGCAAAGTATGACCTGGCATTCATAAAAGTACCTGAAGGTATCGAGCTGCCTGATATTAATCTTGCGCCCGGACTTGATGTGAAAGAAGGCGACCAGGTAATAGCGATAGGTCACCCCTACGGCCTTAACTACACCGCCACCGAGGGCATTGTATCAAAATCAAAACGTTTGCAGCGCGGAATAAATTATATACAGATAGATGCCGCAATAAATCCGGGTAACTCCGGCGGTCCGCTTGTGAATTCAAACGGCGATGTGGTTGGCGTTAACACATTCATAATTGCAGGGGGCGATAACTTAGGCTTTGCGCTTCCGGTTGAGTATCTGCAGGAAGATCTGGCCGCATACAAGGAATACTTCGGCAGGTACACACAAAAATGCCCGAGCTGCGGATTTTACGTCACTGAAGAAAATCTTGATGGCGAGTACTGTCCAAATTGCGGCACAAAGCTGGAGTTCCCCGCACTGAAAAAAGACGGCGAGTATAAACCAACGGGCGCAGCGGCAACCATTGAAACAATATTAGAGCAATTGGGCAAAGATGTTAAGCTTGCCCGGAAGGGTCCGTACAGCTGGGAAGTTGAAGAAGGCACCGCAAAAATATTTATCAATTATAATCAGGATGGTTTCATAGTGTGCGATAGTTTACTATGCATGCTTCCCAGAACAAACATAGGCGCGATGTATGAATTCTTGTTAAGAGAAAATTACAACCTTGAAGGCATGATGTTCAGCGTAAATAACCAGAATGTGATACTTTCAACATTCATATTTGACCAGTACTTAACATATGAAACGGGACTGGAAACATTGAAAACACTTTTTGCCAATGCCGATAAATACGATACGATACTCCTTAACGAGTACGGCGCACAGGCAAGAGTGACTGATGAGGCGTAGTTTCAATTAACTAAGAACCTTCCTCCTGCGGAGTAAGGTTTCGTCCGGCTTTACCGAACTCAACAATGATCAAAGGACATATGATAGAAAAGAGCCCGGCTGAAAATGCCGGGTTTTGTTTTATACTGCTTATAATTCATTTTGCAGGCTCTTGCAAAGATCAATATCATACTAAGCATTTTAATACATAAATCCTTATTTTTGGTAAATTAACGGCTAAATTTTTAATTTTATAGAATATGAAAAAATATATATCATATTTGCTATGTTTATTTGCACTTTCGGGCTCGGTAATATCATGCACAAAAAAGAGTGATGATACCGGCAAGAATGATAAAACTACCAAGCAGGAAGAACAGGGGGATTTATCTCAGAACAAATCAGCCGGGCGGACTATTGGTGATACGGTTTTTTTCGGGAGGTGGGATGGCAAACGTATAATAGTGGATGATTATTATAAATATAATTCCAACGAGTCACTGCGGGATTCAACAGGCGAAGGCTACGATAAATACGGCAGCAGTCTTAAAGAGATAATAGGCAAATACCAGAAGTATGATGAACAAAAAGCGGAATACTTTTTTGAAGATTACAAACCTGAATTTGCAGGATATACAAGTTTTAAAAAAAGCGATAAGGTTTATGTTTCAGCTTCATCAGGTGTGTACACTGCTGAAGTTACAGGATACTATATAAACATGGATGATATGATAGGAGCCGGGACGATATTTTACGCGGTGGTTACACCAACAGCGGGAGCGAAATTTGATGAAAACGAAATTGTTGTATGCTCATTCAATAACAATATGAGCGCGGTGAACAGAAAAGGTGTTACAAATCAGACAGTCATAGATGATTTTAAAAAACTTGTAATGCCGAAGCTTAAGGGTGTAATGGTATCAGAATACAATGATAAGGGCGAGGCAAAAACCGTACCGCTTACAAAAATCCAGAATGAAGATATTAAAATATTTGAAGGAAGCTTTACTGCCAAAGGCAAAAGTGAATTCCTTGTTAGCGTAAGGCTACAGAATGATTTCACAAATTTCACATCATTTATATATGTTATGGATGCAGAGGGTAAGATCATTTCAGAATTCATTCCATTGGCTGTGAATAATTTCACTTTCAGTATGGCTGAAGGCGTTGTTGATATGAACGGTGACGGAACGCTTGAGGTAATAACATATGACGGCTATTACGAAGGCGGCGGATATAATCTGAATAAATACAACGGCGGTTTATGGAAAGCATTAACGACGGGGTTTGTGTTTGGAGTGTAAATGTGAAACGTCAAAGGTGAAACGTAAAAGGTGAAACGTCAAAGGTGATCCCTCTTGAGCAGAAGCGTGGGACCGGTAAAAAATATAATTTGCAAACATATAATAATTAATGGGAAAAATTAACAGAAGGCAGTTCATGAAGCTTGCGGGTTCATCGCTTGCAATAGGGGCGATGGGTTCGGCGTTCCCTTCACTATATAGATTCAAAGAGATCGCGGGCGGGCTCAATAAGTTCGATCATGTAGTTGTGCTTATGATGGAAAACAGATCGTTTGATAATCTGCTTGGATATTTATACACGCCGCAGGATCCGCCGCCGAACAACCAGCCATTTGAGGGCGTTGCGTATCATAATCTTTCCAATCCTATACCGCCATATGCTGATTCATCGTTTATGGGCAGCGTTCCGGTTTATAAGGATTCCATAATGAATAATCCCAACCCTGACCCGGGTGAAGAATACCCGCATATGAACACATCGCTCTTTGGCACTGTATTGCCGGATACAAACAGGTTTGTTGATGCGTGTGATATGGTGAGTCCCTGGAACCTGCCTGAAACATTGCCGCAAACTTACCCGATGAACGGATTTTTGACAGACTATATAAATAACTTTAAGGCAACACAGGGCAGAATGCCTACCTACAGCGAGTATAAAATAATCATGAGCTGCTTTCCCCCCGAAGTTGTGCCGGTTATAAGCACGCTTGCAAAAGGATTCGCAGTCGCTGATCACTGGCACTGTGCAGTGCCTTCGCAAACTTTCTGCAACCGTTCATTTTTAAACAGCGCGCAATCGAACGGGTATGTAACCAATTCCTGCCCCGATGGTTACACCAAGTGGCAGAATAATACCTCGGAAACTATATTTGAACGCCTGCAGAACCGCGGTAAGAACTGGAAGCTGTATTTTGATCACCTTGATGTTTTCCCGATGAGTATGCTTATTCACTTTAACGCGCTCAGGCAGTACGCGCCAACACACGTTTGCGGCATGGATTCATTTTTTGATGACTGCGCGTCAGGCAGACTGCCGGAATATACATTCATAGAGCCAAGAATGATGTTCTTCCATAACGATGAGCATCCGCCGGCACCGCTTATCGGGAATGAAGCCATAACAATTTTCCCGTCATCGGTCACACCGGGCGAAAAGCTGATACACAAAGTATATAACGCTATCAAAAATTCACACAGCTCTGTTGGCAACAACTGGCAGAATACTCTTTTCATAATTACGTTTGATGAAGCGGGCGGAACTTATGACCATGTGCAGCCTCCGGCTGCTATACCGCCGGGCAATACATCGGTAAATGAAATGGATTTTCAGTTCAACCGTCTTGGCATCAGGGTACCTGCAATACTTGTTTCGGCATATATCAACAGCGGTACGGTTATCAATGATCAGCTTACGCATACATCTGTGATAAAGACGCTATCGAACAAATGGAATCTCGGGCATTTAACGCAGCGTGATCTAAATTCGCCGTCACTGGAAGGTTATTTGACCCGCTCAGAGCCGCGCAATCCAACTGACTGGCCGACCACATATCCGCGTCAGGAAAAAATACTTGGTGATAAAGATTTCTTCCTGGATAAGCCGCTTACGGGCTTTCAGAAAGATTTCATCGGGCTGGCGAACTCACTTGCAAACGGCTCTAACATGGTTCCTAAAGGAATAAACACAATTGGCGAGAGCCTTTCATTCTTAAAAGAGATAATAAAAATTTTAAAGGTATCATACTCATGTTAAAATACAAATTGCCGTTTTTATTTCTGATATTATTCACTTCGGTTATTTATTCACAAAGGATAAAATGGGAAGACACATTTATAGATAAAGATTTAACAAGCCGCGGATGGAAACTTGTGAATAATGATAAGGGTGCTGCTGATATTGAGCTGTATTCCGCGTTTGAGCTTTTTGGCCTGGGAAACCAGGCGGCGCATGCAGGTAATTATTTTTTTAAGATGGGATTTGAGAACCTGAACCGTTTTAATATGATAGATGACTGGATAATAACACCCAGGCTGTTTGATATTCACGAGGGTGATTCAATTTCTTTCTGGTGCGGCGCGGTTGACGGGCAGTTCAAGGATTCCCTTAAAGTATGGATCTCGGCCACCAATGACAGTTTGCCAAGCTTTACTATGATAGATTATTTTAAGGTGCCCGGTCCCGTGGGGAGCTGGCACAAGAAGTCATATGACCTATCGCAATATGCAGGCAAAAGCATTTACCTGGCCGTGAATTATTACATCAGGGATGCGGGCGCTTTCGGGCAATCATCTGATGTTGTGTGGATAGATCATTTTACCCTTACGGGTAAAGGCTTCGGCAGTGTTCAGCCGGCGGAGTACAGGCTGTACCAGAACTTCCCCAACCCGTTCAATCCAACTACAGGAATAAGCTTCAGCATCGCGGCTGATTCGCGCGTAACGATAAATCTTTACAACACGGTGGGTCAATTGGTAAGGCAGCTTGTTAAGGCTGATTACAGCAGCGGCACTTATACAATTAACTTTGATGGCTCAGATCTTGCAAGCGGAGTGTATTTTTACAGGATAACGGCGGGTGATTTTAGCGATGAAAAGAAGATGGTGCTGGTAAAGTAGTTTGCGATGTGAAACGTCAAATGTCAAACGTCATCCCGCTTCTGCAGAAGCGCGGGGCCGGCTAAAAGCGCCGGAATGTCAAACGATAGATGTGGAACAAAATATTAAGCGCATATTTTTTCAGCAGAAAAAAATCATCAATTAAAAAATAATAATATGAAAACTACCTTCAGGATTTTAACAGCGCTTTTTGTACTTACGGTTGTTTTACAGAATTCTTATTCACAAAAGATAGACGGCTGGTTCAAAGCGGGAAGCAAACCTGAATCTTACGATTGGGGAAAGACGGATGAGAAATACAATGACGCCGCAGTTTATTTTCTGAAATCAAAAGAACCGGCAATAGATGGTTTTGGAACAATCATGACTTACATAATGCCGGAGAAATATTCTGGCAAACGCATCAGGCTTACCGGCTATGTAAAAAACGAGAGCATTACAGGCTGGGCGGGAATGTGGATGAGAGTTGACGGAACAGATAAGAACACTTCACTGGCATTTGATAATATGAGTAACCGCGCAATTGCCGGTAAAAATGACTGGACCAAATATGAAATAGTTCTTGATGTTGCACCTGAAGCAATTGGTATAGCTTACGGATTTCTGGTGAATGGTACGGGCAATGCGTGGTTTTCGGGATTCACATTAGAAGCTGTTGGCAGTGATGTTCCAACCACAGACATGACAAAATAAGATTTCGAGTGATTATTTACGAACAAGGGGTTCGAACCCCTTGTTCTTTTTTTACCGGTACAAAAATCTATAAGTTATTGTTTTTGGGATCAAAATAAATCATTATAAAATTAATTCCTTATGAAATTAATTATCTAAATCATTGTTTTTGGGATCATGCAATGAGAACTATCTTTTCAGGAAAATTATTTTTATTAATGAAAGGAGAAGTTAGCTATGTTAAACAAACTCGCAGTAACATTAATGTTTGTTCTGTTTATTTCGGCTGCCAAAGCGCAGAATACTACAGATGCTGCCTCCTTAAACAGAGGCATAAACGAAAACTATGCACAGTCCACAGCAATAATCGGGTATCCGCCGTACAGTGATGTGTGGATAATGCACAGCTCCGCAGAAACACGAAGCACGGCTCGGGAAACACGTTATATTTATAACGGACCGTTTTATTACGCAGTACTGCCGGGTGAAACATACGATCCCTATGCCAAGTATGTTGATGTACATGACAGATGGTATGATCCGACCGCAGACGCAGCAGTAGCGGAAGTTCCGGCAAAGCCTGATTTTGTGGTGTATAAAAATTACGTAAGACCCTCTGAAAGGGAAGATTATGCAATTAATTATCTTGAACCGGCGCCTGTAGTTACAACAAGAACCAACACAATAGTTGCGCCGCATGGAGTGAATTATTATAAACCGGTTGTTGGTAATGATAATGTTCCTATCCGTGACTTCAGGACTGATATATGGCAGTATAAGGATTACACGGAAAAAAATACTGCGGCAGGTTATGAGGTCTATAGTATGAGCACATTATTCAGTGAATCAGATTAAGTAACTAAATCAGACCAAGTTAGCAGCATAACAAAAGACAGCATAGCAGCAAACCGAAATAAACCAAAACCCCGGGGCTTTAAAGAGCTTCGGGGTTTTTTATGCCATCAATTATGAACAAGGGGTTCGAACTCCCTTGCTTTGTCATACCTGCAAGACTGCTTTAGCAGTCGCAAGCAGGTATCAAGACGTAAATCATTATAGATACAATTAATCTGCGATACGGGATAATTCTGTAAACTTAAAAAACCTCACCCCCCTGCCCCTCTCCTGAAAGGAGAGGGGGGAGATGTGAGAAAGATTGCTTAAATTTATAGATGATTGCACCGCCTTGTATTCAGCTTACTTCGCCTTCAAGATCATAATCTTTTGCTTTGGTGATTTTTACATCCACAAAATCGCCGGTGCGGAGGTATCCAGACCACCCCGCCCCGCTGAAGCGGGACTTCCCCTCCTTATTAAGGAGGGGAGCTTTTGTTGAAATATACACTTCATTATCGACTTCGGGGCTGTCGTATTCAGTGCGGCCGATAAAGTAATCACCTTCCTTTCGGTCGATGAGCACTTTTAATGTTTTACCTATAAGCGATTTATTATGCGCAAGCGATATTTTCTTCTGCGCCTTCATTATTTCATTAGCGCGGCGCTGTTTTTCTTTTTGGGGAACGTTATCTTCAAGCTTATAAGCGTGTGTGTTCTCTTCATGCGAATATGTAAACACACCAAGCCTTTCAAATTTTGTATCAATGACCCACTCTTTCATCTCTTCAAAATCTTCTGTGGTTTCACCCGGGTAACCTGCTATAAGAGTTGTGCGTATTGCGATTCCGGGAATTTTTTCGCGGATATTGTTTACAAGTTCAATGGTGCGTGCTTTAGTGGTACCGCGCCGCATTGATTTGAGCATATTATCAGTAATATGCTGCAGTGGCATATCAAGATATTTGCATATCCTGGGCTCGCGGGCAATTACATCAAGCGCATCCATGGGGAAACCCTGCGGGAATGCGTAATGCAGGCGTATCCATTCAATTCCTTCAACACTGCATAATTTCTCAAGCAGCCTGGCGAGATTACGTTTTTTGTATAGATCTAAGCCATAGTATGTAAGATCTTGCGCTATCAAAATTAATTCTTTAACCCCCTGCCGGGCAAGATCCTTTGCCTGCTGCACAAGCCGCTCCATTGGAATAGATACGTGTTTGCCGCGCATTAAGGGAATAGCGCAGAATGAACATGGGCGGTCACAGCCTTCGGATACTTTGAAATACGCATAGTGCAGGGGAGTCGTAAGCAGGCGTTCGCCGATGAGCTCCTGTTTATAATCAGCGTTAAGCGTTTTCAGCAGCCTCGGCAGATCACGGGTACCAAAGTATTCATCAATGTTCGGAATTTCTTTTACAAGATCGGGTTTATAACGTTCCGAGAGACACCCCGTAACGTAAACTTTTTCAACCAATCCTTTTTCTTTCGCGTCAGCCCATTCTATAATAGTATTAATTGATTCCTGCTTGGCATTATCAATGAATCCGCATGTGTTAATAATTACAATGGGCGCATCGGAGTTATCATCTTCGTGTGAGACGGTAAAATCGTTGGCGCGCAGCTGTCCCATAAGCACTTCGGAATCGTAAATGTTCTTCGAACATCCGAGAGTGATGACGTTAACTCTATTTTTTTTAAGTGATCGTGTCTTCAACCTTGATTACCGTGATTTTTCTGATTTACTTGATTTGTCTATTGTACTTTTTTGAATAATTTTATTGTTATGTACTCTTTTAAATTGCAGACTTTTTGCACCGAAATTTATCAGCAATCCAATTTCCATATTATAAGCCTCAAGGTAATTCAATGCTTGGTTAAGATTAATATCATCCAGATTACTTTTGGCTTTGATCTCAACCATAATTCTTTCTTCTACAAAAAAATCTGATCTTCGGGTACCTATTACCTGATCTCTATAATAGATTTTCATTTCCTTTTCCATTTCAAAATTTAATCCAGCTAAAGTCATTTCAATCGCAAGTGCCCTCTGATATATTATTTCCTGAAATCCATTCCCTAATTCAGAATGCACTTACATTGCACAACCAATGATATTACCTGTTAGTTCTTCGTATTTCAATAGTTTTGAAAGTTAAAATTAATGTATTTACCTCAAAGTTATGTAGAAACCCTTTAATAAAACAAACGAATCAGGAGAATCAAGGTAATCAAGTAAATCAAGGTAATCATGGTCAAAAATAACCATATAACTAGTATCTTTCGAGGAATTAAATTATACTGAATTGCGTTAGTTACAATAACACCGCACATTGGCATAGCGTATCAAAAATTTATTACGCCCCTTCAGGGCTGATATTTGTTCAAATTTTCCGTTGGGCTGCGCCCATCGCTGTTATATACCGCCCCTGCGGGGCTGTATTTGATTTTGTAATTTTTTCAGACGATTAATAATATCAATTAATATTATAAATTACCTGTTAATTTTTATAAACAACACATAATTTTAGAAAAAACAATCTATGTCAATTACTATTTACCCGTTTGAGGCGCAGGCTCCGGGCGGATTCAACGATGGAGAGATCCTCGAAAACCGCCCCGTGGTTATGACACATAACCCCGCGTATCTTTTGCCGTATTCAAACTTATTCTACTGGGCGCATGCATGGAGCGATAAAGGCTCAACAATATGCGAGCATCCGCATAAAGGATTTGAGATAATCACTTTTATACTTAAAGGAACCATTGAGCATTACGATTCACACAATCAGAAATGGATTCCAATAGGCACCGGCGGTGCGCAGATAATCCGCGCGGGCAGCGGAATAAGTCACGCCGAAAAGCTTAATGCCGGCTCACATGTGTTCCAGGTTTGGTTTGATCCCAACATACGCAGATCAATGCAATCCCCCGCCACATATAATGATCACGAGCTGAAAGATTTTCCGGTAACCGCAAACAATGGATTTGAAATAAGGCAGTATATCGGGGAAGGCTCGCCATTGAAAATGGAATCACCCGGCGTAACGGCAGTTGAAATAAATTTTAAAGCCGGCAATCATAAACTTGGATTGAATCCAGATAAGATAAGCTCGCTTTACCTGATTGACGGCGATATATCAACTACGGCAGGAAAAATGAAAGCGAATGATTTTGCCGTAATTAAAGATGAGAAGGAATTCTCCTTTGAAACCACGGCAGGCGGGAGATTGTTTATTATAGAAAATCCCGTAACATTAGATTACCAAACTTACGCGGAAATGAGTTAAATAACATTAAAATGAAATCTAAAACAATACTAACAATGTCTATCCTGTATGCTGTACTCAGTTTGTTCGGATGCAAACAGGTAAGATCCAAACCTGAAAATTTAAATATGTCAGATAAATCTACATTCTACCAGTTTCTGGAAGCTAACCCGAATGCGAAAGTAAGATCAATTGACGGCTCAGAATATGATTACGCACAGCTTAAAGGTAAAAAAGTGCTGATAGTGAATACTGCCTCAGAGTGCGGTTACACTCCCCAGTACGAAGACCTTGAAAAGCTGTACCAGGCGTATAAGGATAAGCTCATAATCCTCGGTTTCCCCGCGAATAATTTCGGGGGACAGGAACCGGGCACGAACAAAGAAATTGATGAATTCTGTAAATCAAGATACAGTGTAACCTTTCCGATGTTCGAAAAAATTTCTGTGTTGGGTGATGATATGGCTCCTTTGTACAAATGGCTTACGAGCAAGGACCTGAACGGGTGGAATGACCAGCAGCCAAAGTGGAATTTCAATAAATACCTTCTTGATGAAGAAGGAAATTTATTGAAGTATTACTCCAGCGCGGTGAAGCCTATGAGTGAAGAGATCGTATCACAGCTGAAGTGACAATATTTTTCACGCAAAGGCATTCCTCCCTTCCTCCTGCTATGCGGGATTAAAGCAAGGCACTGCGTGTTTTAAGGCGTAGCGTAGAGGCGCACAGTTTAAGATCTGTTTATGTTTTTTTGAATAGCTCCGCTCTTTAGAGCGGAGGCAAAAGCATCCAATTGCGGCTAAAGCCGTTAGCAACTTTCACCTTGATCCACGACCTGAAGGTCGTGGCAACGCAAAAAGGTCACAGCTTAAATACTCTCTTTCTAACTGGTACGCTTTGGTATGTTAATTATTTATGAACAAGGGGCTGTTAGTCCCTTGTTCTTTTATAATGTTCTCACCCTATATGCCGGTTTTTTGCCCCCTTCATTCTTGAAGGCCGAAGGATTGCCCCCGCACGTGGGGAGTTACTATTGCGGGTTTATTGATAATGTGGATTGTACATCTATCTACAGTTTTCCTTGATCTCAGACGGGGGTTTGTTTTTGATTTTATAACTGCGGATCTCACTCAAAGTCGCTAAGCCGCAAATAGATGGTTCTATGACTTTCTGAATAGCTCCGCTCTTCAGAGCGGAGGCAAAAACGAAATAGAATATTGGCTTTCTCCGAAGGAGTGCCTTTGGCAAGCCACAGTTTGATATTTTTTCAGCAAATCCAATTGCGGCTAAAGCCGTTAACAACTTTCACTTTAATCCACGACCTGACTGAAAAACCAGTCAAGAAGGTCGTGGCAACGCAAAAAGATCACAACTTAAGCGCTCTCTTTCTAACTGGTACGCTATGAGGATGGTAAATATTTATGAACAATGGGCTCAAGCCCCATGTTCTTGAAATTCTTATGTTCCCTTTGAATTCCCTCCCAAACTGGAGTTTGGGAGGGAGGGTTGAATGGCTGAGTTTCCAATGCGTCATTTAATCAAAAAGTAAAAACCGCTATATTGCCCTTTCTGAAAATCATTTTATTCCAATGACATCTGATACAAAGAAGAATATCATAAAATATTTTTTGACTGATATTAATGTATTTATCAGCGTATATCTTTCATTCTTCTCACTTTCGTGGATAACATTCAAGCTGACCGGTTCCCCCGCTGCACTGGGTACAATAGGATTTGCGCAGAA
>JBHEKV010000233.1:0-32992 GCA_041859235.1 Ignavibacteria bacterium
TCAACCACTTCGAAGTCGGCATTTTCAACCTTTTTGTCATCAGGCTGCTGGCCTTCTGCGCCGGCATTTGGATTTGCCTGCTCATTGGCGCCTGCACCCGGTGTGCCGGTTGCCTGGCTATACATCTGGGTTGATGCTTCATTCCATGCAGCGTTCAATGCTTCAGTGGCTGATTTTATCTCATCGGTATTCGTTCCCTTTGCGGCTTCTTTAAGTCTGCCAAGAGCTGCCTCAAGCTTGCCTTTCATATCAGGTGTAAGCTTATCGCCGAATTCCTTCATCTGTTTTTCAGTCTGGAATATCAAACTATCCGCATGGTTCTTAGTATCAACTTCTTCGCGTTTTCTCTTATCTTCGCCTTCGTGCTCTTTAGCGTCTTTTCTCATCTTTTCAACTTCCGCGTCACTTAATCCGCTGGAGTGAGTTATCTTAATTGATTGCTCTTTTCCGGATGCTTTATCCTTTGCGGCAACGTGAAGTATGCCGTTGGCGTCAATATCAAATGTAACTTCAATCTGCGGTATGCCGCGCGGTGCAGGCGGAATTCCGTCTAAATGGAATCTACCGATCGTCCTGTTATCCTGCGCCATGGGACGCTCACCCTGCAGTATGTGTATTTCAACAGAAGGCTGGTTATCAGCCGCGGTTGAGTATACCTCTGTTTTCTTTGTCGGAATTGTAGTATTGGCATCAATCATCTTTGTCATAACTCCTCCAAGAGTTTCAATTCCAAGTGAAAGCGGTGTAACATCAAGCAGCAATACATCTTTAACGTCACCGGTTAAAACGCCGCCCTGAATAGCTGCGCCGATTGCGACAACTTCATCGGGGTTAACGCCTTTATGCGGTTCTTTTTTGAAGAAGTTCTTAACTGCTTCCTGTACTTTAGGAATTCTTGTTGAACCACCGACTAAAATTACTTCGTCAATCTGGTCAACTGAAAATCCTGAATCAGCCAGCGCTTTTTTGCATGGCTCCATAGTCCTCTGAATAAGATCATCAACAAGCTGTTCAAATTTAGCGCGTGTTACTGTCATATCAATGTGTTTTGGCACACCGTCAATAGCGGTAATGTACGGAAGCTTAACATCAGCCTGTGTCTGGCTTGAAAGGTCGCATTTAACTCTTTCAGCTTCAACTTTCAATCTCTGCAAAGCCATCGGGTCTTTTCTCAGGTCAATTCCTTCGAGCTTCTGGAATTCTTCTGCAAGATAGTCCATCAGCCTCTGGTCAAAATCATCACCGCCTAAGTGAGTATCACCGTTGGTTGATTTAACCTGGAAGTTGCCTGTACCTTCAATATCGTATAATTCTAAAATGGAAATATCAAATGTACCGCCGCCAAGATCATATACAGCTACTTTTTCATCTTTTTTCTTTTTATCAAGTCCGTATGCCAGCGCGGCTGCTGTGGGCTCGTTTATAATTCTTTTCACTTCAAGCCCTGCAATTTTACCTGCATCTGTGGTAGCCTGTCTCTGCGCGTCATTAAAGTAAGCCGGCACTGTTATAACAGCCTCGGTTACCTTCTGGCCCAGATAATCTTCTGCGGTCTGTTTCATTTTCTGAAGTACCATTGCTGAAATTTCGGGTGGAGAGTAAACCCTGTCGCCAATTTCTACTCTTGCGGTATCATTTTCGCCTTTAATGACCTTGTACGATACTTTCGAGATCTCGCTGGTTACTTCGTCGTACCTTCTTCCCATAAATCTCTTTATGGATGACACTGTGTTCTGCGGATTTGTAACTGACTGCCTCTTTGCTGCCTGTCCCACAAGGCGCTCGCCGCCTTTGGTGAAAGCAACAACAGATGGTGTAGTCCTGTGTCCTTCCGCATTAGGAATTACAACCGGGTCACTGCCTTCCATCACGGCAACTACCGAGTTTGTGGTTCCTAAATCGATTCCGATAATTTTTCCCATAGTTTTTATTCTTTCTTTTTTTATTTAGACACGATCAATCATAAATAACCGTATCAATTTATATTTAATTAAAACTTATCCTTTATTTAATTCTTCAAATTCCTTGAGTGCTTCAGCTCTTTCCGGAATATCCATTTCTGATGCTGTTTTAAAAAGCTCTTTCGCAATTTCGAAACAATTTAAGCTGTCTTCGGTTTGCCCCTGGGATCTCAGTATCAATCCTTCTTCCTTTATTATCTTTGCTGAGCAGAATATTTTTTCAGCTTCCGACTCCTTGTTCTGAGAGAAAACATATTTTATACCGGCCGCGCCTAATGATCTTAAGTGATCCACTCCGAATCCTGTTACAAGCTTACTCAATCCGTCCAGCTCAACTCTTGCATCAGTGTAACTTTTCATCTCACGCATCAGGACTATCTTAGCCATAGCTTTAACAAAATCCTCTATCATCCTCATTATGTAATCTTTCCTGAACATAAGTTCACTTAAGATAAAGTGCTTTTTCAGAGTAATCTATCAAGGCATGATGTTTCTTCAGCAAATCAGACCCAATAACACCGTCAATTCTGCCAGACCCACCTTTTTTTAAGGTTTTATTTACATGAGTAAGATCAATTGCTACGATTGCTGCTTTTTTGATCAGAAAACCCTTTATTTCAATTGTGTTGCCAATGCTCTTTCTCGTCTTCAGAGATGAATTCCCCAGCCCTCCGGCATCTTTAGAAGCCTTTTTGCTGAACTTCAGTGTAAACTTACCGGCTGCTGCTTCATCAACTACAGTGTGAGAAGCTCCCGTATCAAGTATAAAATTTCCGGCTGCCCCGTTTATCCTGGCTGATAACTTAAAGTGCCCCGCACCGTTATTCTTAAGTAAGATTTTGTGATATCCCTGTTTTATGAGAACTGTACTTAAACTATTTTTCAATTTGCTTTACATAAAATAAACTCCGTGCATAAAATCAGCGCCGGAGGACCATCAACTCCGGCGCTTCTTGATCAAACTAAAGCATGTATCTGCTTTTTTACTGCAATTAACCAAATAATAACTAACTAAGAAACAATCATTATCTTAAGAAGGTTACTTAATTTCGATCTGTTTTTCTACGATCTTTGCCTCTTCGGTTTTAGGAAGAGTGATATTTAAAACGCCTTCTTTGTAATCAGCGGATATCTTATCGTAAATTACTTCTGCCGGAAGTGTGAAGCTTCTTGAAAATGCTCCGTAGTTTCTTTCTATTCTGTAGTAATTTTTCTTTTCATCTTTCTGCTCTGATTTCTTTTCGCCGCTGATAGTTAAAACATCGCCTACCAGGTTGATCTTAATATCATTCTTATCAACACCGGGTACTTCTGCGTGAACATATAAATTTTCATTATCTTCAGTAACATCAACCCTGGGTGTAAATGCATTTCCGCCGAACGGTTTAATTCCCCAATCACCGTTAAAAGGTGAATCAAAATCTTCAAAGAACTTTTTGATCTTCTTATCGATGTTTGAAAGTTCTGATGCGGGTCTGAATTTAACTAATGTCATTTTTAAAATCTCCTTTTATATTTGATTAATAATTTTTTTCTAACATACATCATATATACAATAGGCGTGCCAAACTTTTTTGCTGTTTAAATGAAAATTTTGCACATTAACTGCTTTGCCCTTTTGACAAAATGTGCGCTAAGAATGGCATTTTTTACATTTTTATGCAATATTTTCCATCAAGTGTGAATTTTTGTCACTGCTTGATTTTCAATTTTTTAATGGTTTATTTTGTATTTCTGATTCTAATTAAACATCACTAAAATGCAGAAAGATATATTATATAGTAATAAAGCGCCCGAACCGATCGGGCCATATTCACAAGGTATTTATGTGAGCTGGGATGCGCAAAAAATGCTTTACACGTCCGGGCAGGTTGCCATAGACCCCGCAACAGGCAACTTCATTTCTGGGGGAATAAAGGAACAAACAAAACAGGTAATGGAAAACCTCTCAGCCCTGCTGAAGGAAGCGAAAAGTGATCTGAAGAATGTAGTTAAGACTACGGTATTTTTAAAGAATATTGATGATTTTTCTGCAATGAATGAAGTATACGCGGAATATTTTGGTGAATCCAAACCTGCACGCTCAACTGTTGAAGTTGCGCGTCTGCCAAAAGACGCGCTTGTTGAAATAGAACTGATAGCGATGATATAAATTATTGTTACAACACAGATACTGCTGACATTTTGGATTTTCTATGATGTTATAATTGACTAATTTTGTGTATAATTAACCTATTAAAAATCCTATGCCTACAGATATATTGGAAGTAAAAGAAAAGACTCTTAGGGTCTCGAAAATGGCTGAGACTTTAATTGCGTCAGAAATAATCAAGCTTGCCGGTGAGATAAATGAAAAGATCAAACAGGGTGAAAAGATTTACAATTTAACCATAGGTGATTTTGACCCGAAAGTTTTCCCCATACCCGCTGAACTTGAAGAAGAGATCATCAAAGCTTATACAAACCACGAAACAAACTATCCCCCTGCAGATGGAATGCTTGAAACCCGCAAGGCAGTATCAAATTTCTTAAAAGAAAAAGAAGGTGTTGAATACAACCCCGCAACAGAAATATTAATGTCAGCAGGCGCAAGGCCGCTTATATATGCAACTTACCAGACGCTGGTACAGCCGGGCGATACAGTTATTTTCCCAGTGCCATCATGGAATAACAATCATTACACACATTTATCTCATGCGAAGAAAATTGAGATTATGGCTACACCTGAAAATCATTTTATGCCAACAGCCGCAGACCTGAAGCCGCATTTAAAAGGCGCTGCGCTTGTTGCTTTATGTTCTCCGCTGAATCCAACGGGCACAACATTTTCCAGGAAAGACCTGGAAGAAATTTGCGAGCTTATAATTGAAGAGAACCATTCACGCGGAGAAAATGAAAAACCTTTATACCTGATGTATGACCAGATATACTGGGTGTTGACCTATGGAGATACCGAGCATTACAATCCTGTATCTTTGATACCCGAAATGAAAAATTATACAATATTCATTGATGGACTATCAAAAGCATTTGCTGCAACAGGCGTCAGAGTCGGCTGGTCAGTTGGACCCGCACGCGTTATAGGAAAGATGAAATCAATACTTTCACATTTGGGAGCATGGGCACCTAAAGCTGAGCAGGTCGCAACCGCAAAATATCTCGCAAGAAAAGAAGATGTTGATAATTATCTTACCAGGTTCAAAAAAGAAGTTCACGACAGGCTTGACGGTTTCTATGATGGGTTCATGGCTTTAAAGAATGAAGGCTTTAAGGTTGATGCGATTGCTCCGCAGGCTGCAATATACTTAACGGTTCAGTTTGCACTGCACGGAAAGAAAAAAGAAGACGGCACTGTACTTGCGACAACAAAAGATATTACCAAATACCTGCTTGAAGAAGCGCGTGTAGCAATAGTTCCTTTTTCTGCGTTTGGTGATGATGAAAACTCCACATGGTACCGCTTATCTGTTGGTACCTGCAGGCTTGAAGAAGTAAGCAATGTAATTGAAAGCTTAAGAAAAGCATTAGGGAAACTGAAGTAAATATTTAAAATCATATTTTAAAGATCCACCCGTTGGTTTAATTCCCGGGTGGATTTTTTTTTAAGCCGATCCTTTTACACAGGGCTTTAAAACCTTTATCATTATGTAATCCAAGCAATGATACGGCGAATTTTACCAGCACCACTGCGCCAATTTTTTCATCCGCGGCTATATTAAGGTAATGTATTGCATTATTGTGATCTCCGTTAAAAGTATACAGCGTTGCTAAGTCCCATGGATCTGCTTCTGTTTCGCCGCTTTTGATCTTTATCAGATATGAGTCCAGCATTTCTTTTGTCTTTTCCGGTCTGCCTGTATTTTTGTATATCAGTGCCATTAAATGCTTATGTTCTATCCATTTTCCGCCGGAATTGATAATCTCTTCGACATACTCCATAGCTTTTTGATACTCTCCCTTTGCGCAATACATGTAAGCAAATTCATACTGAGTGGGTTTACTATCAGGATTTATGTTCAGAGCTTCACGGTAAGTTTTTTCAGCCTTTTCAAAATCACGAACGAACACATAATTGTTTGCAAGGTTATTCAGCAAATTTACAGAAAGCGGGTCCAGCGCTGATGCTTTTTCAGCATATATTAAAGCATCGGTATATTTGCCAATGCTTCTTAAATAATTCCCATAGGCGGCTTGAGCATCAGCATAACCCGGATTCAATTGAAGAGCTTTGGCGATAGATCTGCCAACTGCATCCCAGTCCCAATCGTTATACTTTTTGTAATCTGCGTAAGCAAGGTGGGCTTCGGGCAGGTTTTCATTTAAACTAAGAGCTTTAAGTGAATATTCTTTAGCCTTTGAATAAGCCACTACAGGTTTTATCAAACCCCATACTCCGGTTGTCACATACGTATCTGCAAGAAGAGCATAAGCTTTGGCAAAATTCGGGTCCAGTGCAATTGCTTTTTCCAGCTCTTTAATGACTTCCATCTGAAGCTCGCCGGTGGGCGCAAAGGAAAGTTTATAGATACACTTCAAATAGATTTCATATGCTTCTATGCTTGCAGTCGCAGCAGTAACAAGATGGGTTGGCGCGTGAACGCTGCTGAATTGTTTTTCAAGCTTATGTGCAATATCAAGAGAAATTTCATCCTGTATCGCGAAAATGTCTTCAATACTTCTATCATATACTTCTGACCAGTAATGGGTACCATCGGCAGTATTAATAAGCTGTGCTGTAATTCTGACCTTGTTGCCCGCTTTCCTGACGCTTCCTTCTATCAAAGAAGAAGCACCAAGCTTTTTTCCAATTTCACGCATATCTTCGTTTCTTCCTTTAAAGGAAAATGAAGAAGTCCTTGCGACAACCTGCAAACCCTGTACTTTTGTTAATGCGTTCAGTATCTCTTCGGAAATTCCATCACTGAAATACTCATTATCAGGATCACTGCTCATATTGGCAAACGGAAGCACTGCAATGACTTCCAGTTTGTTCTTTAACTTGCCTTCTGCATCAATGCTATTGGGTACATTTAATCCGCGGCAAGTTAAAGCAAATACCTCAACCGGTCTTGAAACATTTTTGAACTCAAACATGCCCATTGATATCGCAGGCAGCGATGGCTGGTTCTTGATCTCATCAAATACTTTATCTGAAATAAACACGCCGCCTGCCGTTGAAACTGATTCAATACGAGATGCAACATTAACGCCATCGCCATAAACATCTTTTTCTGAATAGGTAATATCACCAGAATGAATACCTATACGCAATGGGCAAACAGGTTCACGCTGAAGCTCAAACTGAATCTTAACAGCACAGTTTACAGCATCCACTGCACTTGGGAAAACAGCCAGTGTGCCATCGCCAAAAGTCTGCAGGATATTTCCTTTATGGCCGGGAATGAAGTCATCAAGCACACGTCTTTGCCTGTTCCTGTGATTTATCGCATCCATTTCATTTTCCTGCATCATGGCTGTATAGCCGGCAATATCGGTAAACATAATTGCAGCAAGCTCACGCTTTACTTCGCTCAAGATTAATAATCAGTTAGTTATTGATTGACTGCAAATTTATGTATTATACCCAAATATTAAAACCCCAAATAAAAAAGGAGCCGCTTGGGGCTCCTTAAAAGGATACAATTCTGCTGAACATTTATCCTGAAATTACCGGACCCCATATATTTCGCCCTGTTGAATTGCGATTCTGGTTCTTTGACTGAGTGTTCATGGTTTAAATCCTCCTTAAAAATTTTATCTGTTACAAAGATATTCTTCAGGCAAAGGGTATTCAAAGAGACTTTAAAAACGAACTAAACATTGCTAAATTGCTAAAATTCACAAAAAATGTTGATTGTATGCATTTTTTGGGGTTTTTAGGATTATAAAATTAAACACTAAAATTGTGTATTATTTAAATAAACCGGCAGAAATTTGATTTGATAAACTCAAAACTTATAAATATTCTAAGGACTTTTTCGAAAAGTGAGCTCAAAGAGTTCGAAAAGTTCATTGGTTCTCCCTACTATAATAAAGGCAGAAATTACCTTCCCTTGCTTACCCAGATAAATAAGTTTTCGCCGAAGTTTGATGATGAAACCCTTACGCACGAATACGTCTATTCCATATTATATCCCGGGAAAAAATTCAACAGGCAGATAATCTGGAACATGACTTCTTCGCTTCAGCAAATGGCTGAAGAATTTCTCATCAGTTCTTCTCTTAACAAAAACAAATTCATCAAGAACAGCCTTCTTGCTGATGAATTCCTGAACAGGAGACTTGCAGCTTATCAGCAGAAGAAACTTGATGAAATGGAAAAAGCCATTGAAAAGGCGGGCATCAGTGACAGCTATTTTAAATATAAGAACGAACTGGAGAACGGGAGGATGCTGTATCATTTTCTTGAAGATACACAGCATTTACTTTCTAAGCATATAATTAAGAAAGGCGAATACGCTATATTAGATATGCTTCGGCAGCTTTCAGCCGTAATTAATGATATTAACGCAAATTCGTTTATGTTCAACGCCAGGTTTGATATCAATATTCCCTATGCATTTATTTCTGCAATAGATATGGATAGTGTAATTCAATACGCAAGGAGTAACCAATTTGAAGACTCTGACATTATGGAAATGCTGTACTGTTCAATTATGACAGTAATAAAAATAAATGAGGAAAAATATTTTCTGAGACTTAAAGAGCTTTTTGATCTTAATATTGAAAGATTTTCTGAGAATGAAAAACTTTCCTGGATAACGACTCTTTCAAATTACTGTACTTTAAGAGGTAATGAAGGGGAAAAGAAATACAGGGAGTATCTTTTTGAACTCAACAATCTGGAGCTTAGAGTAGGGTATAAAAATAACAGCAAACATCTTTCAAAAATCCTTTTCATTCAGATATTGAGAAATGCCCTATCGATAAACAAAACCGACTGGGCGCCGGAGTATATTAATGAGTATTCTCAAAGGCTGAAACCCTCGTACCAGAAACCAATCAAAGCACTTGCAATGGCGTACCTCAATCTGAAGCTCAAAAATCACGGTTTGGTCCTTGAAAACCTGAAAGACGTGAAATTCATTGATGTCAGAGATAAAATGTATGTTAAATCTCTGTATTTAAGGACTTATTTTGAAATACGCGATTTTGAACAATTAATGTACCAGATCGATTCCGCAAGGCATTTCATATCATCAACAGTTTCGCTGAATGAAAAGACAAGGGTGAACTTTTTAAGGTTTCTGAATTACCTTACAAATCTTGCCAAATCAATTGAGAAAAACGATACTGCTGAAATTGATATCATCAGAAAAAAACTTGAAAATGACCCTGAAGTTCCGTTTGGTGAATGGCTGCTTTTAAAAATTGACGAAAAAGACTAAGCACTTATACTACAGTTTCTATTTCATTAATATCATCATTTTGGTTAGCGAAAGTTCATCAGTATCCAGCCTGTAAAAATATACTCCGCTTGAATGATTTAATGCATTCCAATCAGCATTATAAGTACCCGCGTTCAGATTTTCGTTTACCAATGTTTCAACTTTTCTGCCCAAAACATCGAATACGGTTAGTTTCACAAATCCAGATTTTGGTACTGAAAATCTTATATTTGTTAACGGATTGAAGGGGTTTGGGTAGTTTTGAGAAAGCGAAAAACCGTCAGGAATTTCTGAACTTAGACTATTAATGCCTACAATAATCGGGTCATCAGAAACAATGAATATTGAATCTGACATTGCCGAGAAAGTTCTTGTTTGCATATAAACACAAGAAACAGATTTATAATTTCTGGATGATGGCGAGCTGAATAAAGGATCTGTAAACCACGTTTCACCTCCATTTGTAGTTAACCTTATAGTTCCATTATCGCCTACAGCAACACCGCTATCTAAATTAAGAAAATAAATACTTCTAAGCGTATTACTTGTTCCACTCGGTTTTTGCTGCCAGGTAACCCCAACATCAGTTGATTTATAAATTCTTCCGCCGCCGCCAACTGCTATGAATCTGTCTGCCGAATTCAATTGGTTAGCACTCTTTTGATTAATTGCATAAAAATTGAAAGATGTGTCAGGAATACTGACATTTTCCCAATTATTACCCGTATCTGTGCTTCTTAGTATCGTACCTTTATCGCCTACAACAATTACTCTTTGATTGTTAACAGATGATATTACAATACCTCTAAGGTTTCTAGTTGTTCCGCTGTTTCGGGTTACTAAATTACCGGTAAACATTTCATTTGCATATAATATTGTTCCATTATCCCCAACTGCAAAAAGCCAATAATTATGATCCACTGAATTTAGATTTGCCGATGTTACCGCGTTTTTTACAATCCAGTTCAAACCTGTATTGCTCGAAACCAATACAACACCATTATTGCCAACTATTGCCGCGTTATTCTGGAATGAATTATTCGAGCTTCTTACATAGTTCAACTGCTGGGTCGTACCGCTTGGAACTAATTGAAATATTAGATTGGCTTTACCTGTTCCCCGGATTATTTTACCGCTGCTTCCAACAGATATTGAATAAAACAGCGTATCAATTGAAACATCACCGGGCGGGGGATATACAGAATAACTTGAAGTAAATCCATTCACAACAGCTCCCCAAAATAATTCCCAGGGTCCTACCTCAAAATTGCATCCCCGGAAGTTCATTGAAAAAAAACAGACAACAAATAATACTGTTATAAAAAATATTTTTTTCATAATTTTATTTATTTAATTAATATCATTTTCTTTGTTTCAAAGAATTCATTTGCTTTCATGGTATAGAAATACACACCGCTTGAGTATTTGCCTCCTTCAAAATCAACTGAATATGTACCGGGTCTTAATTGTTCATTAACAAGTGTTTCGATTATTTTACCCGATAAATCATATACAATTAATACCACTTCGCTGCTTGTTGCTAATTGAAAATTAATAACTGTTTTAGGGTTAAATGGGTTTGGAAAATTTTGAGATAATGAAAATACATCCGGGATTTCACTGCTTATATTATTAATGCCTATAAACGGAGGGTTTTCAGAAATAATATATAGACCGTTCCCGTTTGAAAGTGCAGTGAAGGTTCGCGTTGTGCGCGGCATTTCTGAAATTGAAGATATAGTGCCAGTTAATCCAATAAAAACCGGATCACTAAACCATGTTTCTCCTGCGTTTGTTGTAATTCTAACAGCTCCATTATCACCTGATACTGCTCCGCTGTCATTTCCGCTGAAAAATATTGAACGAAGGGTATTAGTTGTACCGCTGTTTTTTAATGACCATGTAGCCCCGTTATCTGTTGATTTGTATATTTTGCCCTGCGAGCCTGCTATATAAAAGTTTGTTGCATTAAAATTCTGCCTTGTTCTTTGTGAAACGCAATACAGGTTTATTGTTGTATCGGGTAAACTTACATTTATCCAGTTTTGACCTGAGTTTGTTGTCCGAAGAATAGTACCTCTTTCTCCAACAGTAACCACAAAGCCCCCATTCATACCAATTCCTTTCAGATTTCTTGTAGTGCCGCTTGTTTGCAATGTCCAGTTAGCCCCCATATTATAGCTGATCATTAATACCCCGTTATCTCCTGCGCAATGCTGTACACCTGAGCTTATATCAACCGCATTTAAATTAGATGTTGTAACCTGAGTAGATAGGCTCCATGTTTCACCAAGATCAGTTGAGCGGGTTACAGCACCGCCGTTTCCTACAGCAATAACTAATGGTTGAAATGTTGTTGCCTGAATTTTCAGACCATTCAGGTTTTGTGTTGTTCCGCTGTTTCTTGGAGTATATATGATGGTATCTGAACCCCTGGTTACATTTATCGTTCCGTTTGGCCCGACAACTATTCCGAAAACATTTTCAACTGAATTCAAATCTCCCGGAGAAACTTTTCCCCAGGCTTCGGCGGTTGCTGCCATCAATGCATTATATATTGCTTCGCAACCGTTTTGAAATGTAAAAGACATTGAAATGCAACTGCATACAATCAAAATTGAAATAGTTTTTTTCATATTATTAATAAATTTTAATAGATTTTATGAAAACTACAGTTAACTAATTATAAACATATCTGCCGCCTACAACATATACTTCACCTGAAATAGAAATATACATATCATAAAACCGGTCAAATTTATCCTCATATACAATAGTCCATGTTAATCCCTGGTCCGTTGATTTGGCTATTGCCCCGGTTCCAAAAGCCCAAAATGATGTGGAGTGGGCATAAACGCCATTTAAAGTTACAAGTCCTGTTGAAATTGTATTCCATGTTAATCCCTTATCAGTTGATCTAATTATGGAACCATTTGATGCTCCTGCAATTAATATGCCTCCATAATAGTCAATTGACTTTATGTGCTCTGTAACAAGATAGTCTATCTCCCAGCTGTTTCCAGTATCAGTTGTTCTTGCAACAAATCCGATATGGCCGCAAACAATTGCTGTACTGTCATCTATAAATTTAACGTCTTCTAAATTTTCATTATTTTTTGTGTCAATAGGTCCGGTCATACCCCAGCTATTGTTTTGATAGATTAAAACCTGTTCAGTACTGGATGATGGAATAATAATGCCAATATTTTGCTCATTGCTTTTCTTAATAAAATCTATTGCTCTTAACGTAGTGCTGCTTTGCTGTGAAGCTGTCCAGCTGTTTCCTTCATCCTGACTTAGTATTAACTGACCTGATGCACCGGTGACAAAATTTTCTCCGCCGTTTGTCCCGCTTCCTGGAACAATTTCATGATCAAGCAAAATTTCCGATGAACTGAAGCTGCCAAACCAAGATTGCCCGTAATCTGTTGTACTTCTTATATCTCTGATATCATTACCGTTCTGGCTAAGAATAAGAACAAGCTTGTTATCTGAATAGTTATTTAAATTCCCGATTCTCCAAATGGAAAAGAAATCCCGAACATAATACTTTGTCCACCCGTTTCCCCCGGATGTGCTTGTAAGCATTAACGCTCCGTCTGTAACCGGTTCTACAGGCGGCGGGGTCGTGGTTCCGGGAGTTACGTTGCATGCATAAAATGCAATACATAAAATTAAAACTGCAAAAATTATTAAATTCGTTTTCATGATAAAAATATTTAGTTATTAAATTTTTCATATGATGGAACGCCGTGTATAGAAACTCACGGCGCCCTCATCTTTTGGTCGCTCTGTGTTTTAAGCAGAGAAATTAAACTTTATTTGATTTATTAATAGATTGAAATTGCAGATTTAGAGCGACTGTTGCAAAGATAAAAAAACAAGATCAGCCAGAGCAAAGAAAATTATACTAATTTGTGGCAAGATAATCGGGTTTAAATGAATAAATCTGAGTAATTATATTGATTTTAACCGCCATTTAACCGATTTTGCATTAATTTTTGTGGCATAAGAAAATCAATTTTGATAAATTCACAATTATTAGAAGCATTGGGTTCACTTGATAAAAATGAATTCAAAGAATTCGGAAAATTTATCAATTCACCCTTTTTTAATAATAGAAGTGAAATAACCAGGTTTTTTGAAGCATTACAAGAATTTTACCCTGAATTCAGTTCAAATAAAATTAATGATGAGAGAATTTTCTCTCGGGTATACCCTTCAAAAAAATTCAGTCCGGTTTTGTATAGAAAACTTGTATCTTTACTTACAAATCAATTACTGGATTATATGGCAATTTCTAAATTCCGGTCAGGCAAGATTGAATATAATGTTAAATTGATAGACAGTCTGAGAGAAAGGAAATTGAATAAAATATTTGAGAAAAAAATCCGATCAATGGATGAATTTATACAAAATTCTCCGCATACATTCGGACTATATGAAAATAAATTCACCTATACAACTATTAAGAACGGATACTTTCTTCACACTGATGAAACCCAAATGATAAAAGGATTTCAGAAAGAAATGGATGATTTTATGGAATATTTTCTTTCAGTTATCCTTTTACTCTATATCAGGCTTTCAGAATGGTCAAAAGCGCGAAATATAAATTTCGATCTGAAGTTTTATGATGAAGTACTTTTACATATAAAAAAATATGATTATAGTAATATACCCCTTGTAAACTTGTATTACAATATGCTTATGCTTTTAACCACTGAAGAAGAAAAATATTTTTATGAACTTCAAAAAGGGAGGAAAAAATTTGAAAAGCTTATAACTCCAATGGATGATTACAATATTTCAATTACGATGATGCAGTATTGCTATAAAAAAGTACAAAAGGGCGATATTGAATTTCGCAGGCAGCAATTTGATGTTGTAAACATTGTACTGGAAAACAATATGATCCCTCCTGGTAACATTGAACCCTATTTTTTCATAAACAGTATCAGGAACGCAGCTATTATTCAGGAGTTCGACTGGTGCTCCGTTTTTATAGAGAAATATAGATCAAGATTGAACAAAGACAGGTTAATTGAAACCGTAAGTTACTCTAATGCGCTGCTTGAGTTTTACAGAAAAAATTACGAAAATGCACTGAAACACATTTCTTCCTTTAATACTGAACGATCCACTTTAAAAACAGAGTTCAGGAATATTCAGCTTGTAATTTATTATGAACTGAACTATACCGATGAACTTCTATCACTATTAGATTCATACAAACACTTCCTGGCCAGGGATAAAGATATCGCGGCAAAGGCAAAAGAATTATGCTCGGAATTTATCAGAAATGTTTCGAAGCTGGCAAAAGCGAATCTTGATGAAAATACCGGGTCTGCTGAAATGTTAAAAAGAGAAGTACAGAAAAATACTTACTTTAATTTCAGAGAATGGTTTATTACAAAACTGGATGATATCATAAACAAAAAAAGCCGGTAGCTATACCGGCTTAGAATTATTACTTAGATTTCTATTTTATCAATACCATCTTTTTGATCTCAGAAAAACCGGCTGCCTGCAGTTTATAAAAATATACACCGCTTGAATGATTTAATGCATTCCAATCAGCATTATAAGTACCCGCGTTCAGATTTTCATTTACAATTGTTTCAACCTCTCTGCCAAGCATATCAAAAATAGTGAGATTTACAAATCCGGATTTGTGAAGTTGAAAATTGATCCTTGTTACAGGATTAAACGGATTTGGATAATTTTGTGATAGTGAGAAGCTGCCAGGTACTTCACTTGAAATGTTCTGTATACCTATCGGATTTGTTCCGATAACAAAACTAAGCGACCACGCTTTCAATGTTCCTGTATTACCTGATGTTCTGTCATATATTTTAAGGATCCATGAACCGTTAATATTTGAGTTATTGAATGAAGAGAGCACTCTGCTTGGTTTATATGAGCCGGTAAATGGCGCGCTTCCGCCGGAAATAGGATTTACAGCTGAATCATTTAGTACAGTATTTATGAAGTTATCTCCTGTACCCCCAACCTGGTAAATGGCTGTATCTGTAATACCGTTATGTATCAAATAGAATTCAAGATCTCCGTCATTTGTATGAAGCACAGTATCGATTTTCAGATTGACATCATATACGTAATAATTTGCCGGTGCGGTATAATCGACTGAAATTGTATCATATACGTTTTGAAGGTCACTAATAGTTTTTGTTAATGAGTTCTTCTTAAATTCATTCCCGAAAACTGATACCGGTGAATACTTTATTACAGCAATATCATATCCCCAGGTAAAATCGTTGCTTGTTCCTGCTGTGTATGTATTCCCGTTTCCATCAACACCAACAGCACAGCTTATATCTGCGCTGCTGCTTGGTCCGTTGTATGATTTTGCCCATTGCAATGTACCGTTTGTATTGTACTTTATTGTTGCGGTATTTGAGGTGCTGTAAATATTTCCGGTTACATATATGTTAGCCGAATTATCTACGGTAATATCATATCCCTGGTAGCCATCAGGTATGCTGCCGCCATTATAATTTTTTACCCATTGTTCATTCCCGTTCGGGTCATACTTTAAAGTAGTAATTGAGTACGAAAACGGAAAACCGGGATTTCCGGTCTCCCCGGTAACATATGAATTGCCCAAATTATCAGTAATTACCGCTCTTGGAATATCTGCCGAATAGTTAAAGAATCTATTCCATGAAAGTGTGCCATCAGGATTAATTTTGAACAATGCGTAATTATTATCATTAGGCCCGGTAACAAATATATTACTGTTTATATCTACGGTCATATCAAATGGAGAGGAAGGGTCTCCGGTACCCTTGCTTCCGCATCTCATTTGCCATATCGGGTCAAGGTTCTGTTCGAACTTAGCAATTAAAAATCTGTTTGAATCCGTTTGATTAATATTACAGTAGCCAGCAATTATTATTTTCCCTGCTCCATCTAAAGCTATATTTCTTGCGCCTTCGCTGCCGTAGTGAACGAAAGTCTGACCGATAAGTGTACCTGATGAATTATATTTCGCAATAAACATGTTGTTCAGGGTAGTTACATTGGTTGCAAATTCACCGGTAACGTAAACATTCCCGGTTGCATCAGTGATAATATCATATCCTCCGCAATAAGCATTGCTGCCATATTGAAACAGATTTGACCACAATTGTGTACCGGAAGGACTGTATTTTATGACCAGCATTTTATTCGCTCCGCCCGAATAGATCGCTGACTCCCCGGTCACATATACATTCCCGGCTGCATCAACATGAATAGCCCTCGTGAAAGCACCATTTGTATCAATTGCGCGATAATTCTGTATCCATTGCTGAACGCCCTGATTATTGTATTTAACTGTAACACTTTCAATCCTGTATCCATATGGATACGGACTCTCTTTTTGAGAACCTGTGACATATACGTTTCCCTGCGGGTCAACAAACATATCATTCACATCATCCCTGTTTTCACCTGCGGATGTAAATCTTGCAACCCACTCCTGCGATACCTGAGCCTGCAGCTGAAAGCCATATAAAAAACAAAATGTTAAAATAAGAAAACTTAGAATTATCTTCATTTTTGATCTCCCTTTATATTGTTTCAATTTGAATTATCGTTTTCATATGCCCCAAACCCCGCTGTTACAAAAGAGGTTTTCGGCTAAGAGCTGCTCAAACAATAAACGGGCATTTAACAAGAAAATATTTAATCAAGTATTTGAGCACCTTGGATCATAGCCGAACGGTTCAAACTTAACTGATTCGATATAGGTATACAAAGAAAATATTACAGTTTTTTAGAACCCTGGTTTTGTTATTTGTACAATTATCTGTAATTTTGAACGTTTTTATCATCAATTTTAGAGGCGATAATGAAAAAAACCAAATTAATCACTTTGCTCAGTACATTTTCCAGGCAGGAAATTCACAGATTTGAAGAATTTGTAAACTCACCGTACTTCAATAAAAACAGAAATGTAATAAATTTATGCAAAGCTATTCTTCCATTTTGGCCGGGGTTTGATCTTGCTGAGCTGACAGAAGAAAACATTTTTAAGTTGATTTACCCGAATGAGAAGTTTGAATATTTTAAGATAAAGAACGTTATCTCAGATCTATATGCGCTCGCATCTGAATTTCTTAAGATCTCAATATCGCAGAGCCGGCATTTGGATGGCGAAATTAATCTGCTGAATGCCTTGCACGACAGAAGACTTGATAATCTGTACGCACAAAGAGAAAAGAAGATCAAAAAGCAGCTGCTCGATTCAGAAATAAAAGATGAAGATAATTACCTAAGGCAGTACCAGCTTGAAAGAGTAAATATCGCTCATTATAAATTTTCCGGTTCATCGTATTCATTCAACAGCATTCAAACAGAATTTGACAGCTTCCTGCAATATTCATTAACGGGATTGCTAAGGCTTTATTCTAAAATGCTGCACAACAAAAATCACGGCAACATTCATTTTGATATGAAGATGTTTGATAATGTTTGGGATTATGCCAAACAAATGGATTTCAGCGACAATCCTTCGTGTCTGATCTACAAACAGATAATCTCACTTGAGCTATCCAAGAGTGAGGCTGATTACAGAAAACTGCTGGAGATAAAGGAAAAATACAGAGAGAACATCCCGCCGGAAGAATTCTATTATATACTGCAGGAACAGAATTCCTATGCCGCATACAGGCTGAAGCTTGGAGATGAAAATTATTATATTGAGCGTTTCAAAGCATTCAGAGAAATGGTGGAAAAAAAATTCATGGATGTAAACTATTTGATTTTCCCGAATGTGATTTCCGTTTATACTTCAGCCTGTATGGCAGATGAATATAGTTGGGCTGAAGATTTCCTGAAAAAAGCCCAGAGCGCTATTTCTCCGAGGGAAGAAAAAACAAATACAATAAATTATTGTAAGGGATTCCTTGCGTACAGGCAGAAGGATTTTGGAAAAGCATTACAGCTGCTTTCCAAAACCAATTTCAGGCTATACCTGATGAAAGTTATGGTAAAAAGCTATTCCGCGAGGATCTACTACGAGCAGAACCTCTACGAGCAGACAATTTCAGCTGTTGATACTTTCAGACATTTTTTGAAGACCGAACAAATGATGGCAGAAGACCAGAAATTGGCGCATTACGAATTTTTAAGAAACCTCGCTGAACTCTCGCGCCTGAAGCTGGAAGGCATCAACAAAAAGACGTCTGTTGATCTGGGGATTCTGAAGAAACAGATCAAACAAATGAGTGCAAACCCGCTGGGAGCAAAGAACTGGCTGATTGAAAAAACAAGTGAGCTGACCGGAGGGATTTAATCTCTTAATTCTTTCCCGGTTCACACAATTATCCTGAGAGCGCCTGAAATGCATAGTTCCTAATACACTTGATTCAATAAATATGAGATGTGCAACCTGTCCTGAAGCCGCAGTAGCTGGCTGAGCGTCAATGTAGCTATTAGCAGATAATAGCAATTCCGCACCCAGCTAATCTCATTGTTTGAATAGCTTCTATAATATACCTGAACTATTGCTCTTAAACAAAAGACCCGGAACTTGCGATGCACCATGAATGATTAAATGTAACCAATTTTTTGGTCATTGCTTACCAAAGAAAATTTATCCTGTTTTAGAAAACTCTCCTAAAAGAGGTTTGTTGTTTTTATTGTTTACGAACGGTATTCACCAATTTCTTCAAAATTGTTTTAGAAGAAAGTGTATGTTAATTAACTCTAATTTTAGTATTTTTGTAAAAATTCAGAATATACAAGTAATCACCGTAAACTATTGAAAAATACTAAACTTATAAAACTTCTGCAGACATTTTCGGCAGCCGAGGTCAGGAAATTCAAAGAGTTTGTAAATTCACCCTATTACAATAAGAATAAAAATGTCATAAGGCTCAATGAAGTGTTGATGAAATTCCACCCTGATTTCGATTCCAAATCATTCACGGATGAAAACATATATATTTCTGTTTTTGGGAAAAGTGATTACGAATACTTCAAGATCAAAAATGTTTCTTCAGATCTATACAACTTAGGCCTGGAATTTCTGCGATTGACTCCAAATCCTGCTACTGAGTTCATATCAGAGTACAATCTAATAGTTCAGCTGAGGCTGCGTAAGCTTTTTAATATTCATGGTAAGCTTGTTAAATCAATTGAAAAGTCATTTAATGAAATAAAGATCAAGGATAACGCTTTTCTTTATAACAGTTACCTCATATCGACCGAAAGCCAGTTCGTGGATCTTTTCGAAAAACCCAGCAGCATTTCAGGAATTGTTAATGAATTCGGCAGCTTTTTTGAGTACTTCATCAACAATCTGCTTCATTATTACAATCTGCTGATACATATCAGCAAGGATAATAATGTAAAGCTCGATATAAAAATGATGAAGGAAGTAACTGCATTTCTTGAACTTGGCGCTGTAAGCGATCATCCGGTTACTTTATCATACAGTTATCTTATTCTTCTCAAAACCAAAGGGGAAGAAGAATACTTCTTCAGACTAAAGGAACACTATTTTAACAATTTTGAATTAATGAATGAATTTTCCGCGTATACTGTACATATGTATATGTTCGGGTATTGCGCTGATAAGTATAATATTGAAGGAGACAGGCGCTTCATTAAAGAAGGATACGAGCTATACAAGCATTCATATCTGAATGGCAGGGTAACATCCGGTGAGCTGCTTTATCCTGATTTTGTGAACTATATAAAAATATTTGTAAGAGCAGGTGATACCCAGCTTGCCCGGAAATTTATCGCCGATTATGCGGCCCGGCTTCAAAAAGATCAGCTTGAGAATTGCCTGAATTTCTCAAACGCTTACATTTCACACTTTGAAGGTGACTTCAACATAGCATTGAAATTAATTTCTATGGTTAGTTTTCCTCTGGCAATTTTAAAAGTCCAGGTAAGGATATTGGAAGTACAGCTCAATTTTCAGCTTGGATACTACGAAGAGACACGCAGCCTGATAGAATCTTTTAAAAAAACATTTATCAAAGAAGCTGTGATTTCGGATAGTTTGAAAGAATCGATACTGAGTTTTTTGAAATCAACAATAAACCTTATCAATCTTAAACAGGAATCAGACAGAGAAAGACTGAAGCTTGAATTATCAAGGCAGATGGATATCGTTTCAAAAACACAAAAGAACCATTTCGGGATAAAATTCTGGCTGGAAGACAGGCTGAATGAGATAAAATAAATCTGACAATTCATATATACAAAAAAAGGAGCTAAATAGCTCCTTTTTCGGTTATACTTTTTACGTTCATAAAATGACTTAATGCCATCAAACGAATCTTCGTTATTTCATCTTATTAACTGTTTTTGTAAGTTTTGATTTTTTGTTGGCAGCGTTATTCTTGTGAATAATTCCTTTTACAGCGGCTCTATCCAGAACTTTAACAGCTTTTTTAAGTTCTTTTTCAGCTTCGTCCTTTTTCTTGGCAGTGGTAACGTTTTTTAAAGCGGATTTAATTTTAGCTTTAAAGTGTTTATTATATTCAGTTCTCTTAGGTGTCTGCCTGGCTCTTTTTTGAGCTGATTTATGTCTTAATGGCATCTAATTTTTGTCCTTTTTATACTATTAATAATGATTTATTTTTACGTAATTTAAATTTAATTTCAAAAATAGCCATATCTTATAAGAAAATCAATTTACTATTTAACGCCCGCCTATAATCCGGGCATTTTTCAAATAAAAAACATTAAAAAATGGAAAAATTGAAGAACAAGATCCTCTGGGTTGATGATGAAATTGAGCTTTTGCGCTCAAATATCCTCTTTCTGGAAGATAAAGGCTATTTTGTTGATAAAGCCACCAATGGCGAAGATGCCGTTGACCTGGTAAAAGAAAAAGATTTTGACCTCATTTTTCTGGATGAAATGATGGCCGGTATGGGCGGACTCAAGACCCTTGCTTCAATAAAAGAGGTGCAGCCTAATGTTCCGGTAGTAATGGTTACCAAGAATGAAACTGAATCCCTGATGGAAGATGCCATCGGTGCCAAAATATCAGATTATCTTCTTAAACCCGTAAACCCCAACCAGATACTTCTTGTCTGCAAAAAATTTCTTGAAGGTAAACGTATAAAAGGCGAAACCGTTTCCCGTGATTACATACAGGAGCTCAACAAGATAAACATGTCTATGATGGAGCCCCTGAATTATAATGACTGGATAAAAATTAACAGTGACCTCACTCAGTGGGAAATGGAGCTTGATGAACACCCGGAGCTAGGTTTGAAAGATACGGTTCTTGCTACGCGTAAGGAATGTAACGCTGAGTTCTGCAGGTTTTTTGAAAGAAATTATGTAGAATGGATACACGGCAAAAAAGAAGGCCCGACCTTTTCAAATGGTATAGTTGAAAAATATGTGCTGCCCGAACTGGATCAAAATAAATCTGTGTTCTTCTTTGTTATTGATTGTCTTAGGCTTGATCAATGGATGCTGATGGAAAAAATGCTGTATGATTACTTCAAGATATCAAAAGATTTCCATTACGGTATAATCCCTTCAGCAACTCCATATGCAAGAAATTCAATTTTCAGCGGCCTTTTCCCAAGTGAGATAGAAAAACATTACCCCGAACTTTTTGCCAAAGGCGAAGATGACGAGAACAGTAAAAACAATTACGAAAAAGAATTCCTGCAGAAGCTGCTTGACAGAAAACGCATTAAACTGAGAAACGAACTGCGTTACGTTAAGATACTGGACGCTGATTTTGGTAAAGGGATTGAAAATAAAATATCAAGCTTTTCTAATACTCACCTGAACGCAATAGTTGTGAACTTTGTTGATATACTCGCTCACAACCGCTCAGATAACGCTGTGTTAAAAGAAATAGCGCCGGATGAATCGGCATACCGTTCACTCACTCAGTCATGGTTTGAGCACTCTTCACTTTTCAACATGTTCAAAATTCTTTCACAGCAGAAAGATATAAAGATCATTGTTACTACCGATCACGGCAGCATACGCTGTATGCGGGGTTCAAAAGTACTTGGTGATAGAGAAACATCAACCAATCTGCGTTACAAATACGGCAGAAATGTTAAAATTGATGACCGCCAGGCAATATTTATCCGCAACCCGCAGGATTACAAATTACCTAAACGGGGCGGAATAGTGAATTATGTAGTTACAAAAGAAGATTTTTATTTCGTGTATCCCACAGATTATCATTATTACCTGCATCATTACAAGAATACATTCCAGCATGGCGGAATATCTATGGAAGAGTTGATCCTGCCTGTTGTAACGCTTGAACCAAAATCGTAAATACTATTTTATGGCGCACGATTTTGCAATTACCACAAAAACCGAATCTGAAACTATAAACTTTGGAGTTAAAATTGCATCCTCGCTAAAAAACGGGGATGTAGTTGCTTTATTTGGAGACCTTGGTTCAGGAAAGACCCGGCTGGTTAAAGGCATTTGTCTGGGGCTTGGGGTTAAACAAACTGTAAACTCTCCGACTTTTATTTTAGTAAATGAATACAGTTCAGAAAAATTTCCAAATATATTCCACTTTGATCTATACAGGCTGAAATCTGAAGGTGAGATAATTGCAATGGGATTTGAAGATTATTTGAATAACCGCGGAATAATATTAATTGAATGGCCGGAGCATGCCGATCAGCTTATACCGAAAGGCACAATTAAAATACATATTTCGCATTCAGTTGAAAATGAAAATGAAAGATGGATAAAGGTGGAGGGTATTGAGATATGAAATTGCTGCTCATTAATTCATCAGATAAAAATGCCTTTGCGGCTATAGTGAATGAAACTGAGCAAGCAGTTGTTTATGCATCGGATTTTAACGAAACTGATAGTAACCCGGGAAAAACACCCGATAAACTTATCCACTGCCTAGATAAGCTTTCAACTAAATCGGATATTAAAGATATTGATGCAATTGCTGTTACCGTTGGCCCGGGTTCATTCACGGGAATCAGGGTCGGGCTTGCCCTTGCAAAAGGAATCGCTTTCGGGCTGGATAAAAAAATAATACCCGTAAACAATTTTGAGCTTACTTTCAGCCGGCTGCGGGAAATTAAGCCCGACAAAACATATTGCGCACTATTGGAAGCAAAGCTTCCTGAGTACTATTATGCGGTTTATAAAAACGGACAAATTACTGAAAAAGGCTCCGAAACACTGGAAAATCTTGTGAAAATCCTTGATAAAGATACAATTCTTGTGGGAGATTTTGGCGATGAAACTCAATTAAAACATTGTTATTTTAGTGTTCTTAATGTTAAAGATTCATTAAATGAATATGACTCTATGCTGAAAATTGCAGGAAGAGGATTTTCATCCGGTTCAGCTGCTGAAGAGAAAGATGTAAAGCCTTTGTATGTAAAAGAATTTAATTTCGGGAAACCTTAACACAACATTTATTCAATTTTTGAGGAAAAAAGATGGCCTGGTTTAAGAGAACAAAACAGAATATTGCTACACAGGAAAAGAAAGAGCTTGGCGAAGGGCACTGGATAAAGTGTCCTAAGTGTGATGAGATTATGCACAAAAAACAGTGGGAAAACAATTATTACCTCTGCACAAAGTGCGATTATCACTTCCGCATAGGAAGCGAAGAGTATTTTAAGCTCTTATTTGATAACAGCGAATTTAAGGAATTTGACAGAAAAGTAACTTCTAAAGATCCGCTGGATTTTGTTGATACTAAAAAGTATAAAGATAGAATTAACGATACTATCAAGAAGACAGGTCTTTATGACGCGATAAGGAATGCGATCGGGGAAATTAACGGCAAAGAATGTGTTATAAGCGCAATGGATTTTAATTTCATCGGCGGCTCGATGGGTTCGGTTGTTGGCGAAAAGATAGCCCGCGGGATACAGAGAGCGATCAAAGAAAAGTGTCCTTACATTATTATTTCCAAATCAGGCGGAGCAAGAATGATGGAGGCTGCAATTTCGCTTATGCAGCTTGCGAAATCTTCGGCATGGCTTGCAAAACTTGCCGAGCATAAATTACCGTATATTTCCGTACTTACTGATCCTACTACAGGCGGAGCATCAGCAAGTTTTTCGATGCTTGGTGATGTTAATATTGCAGAACCTGATGCATTAATTGGCTTTGCTGGCCCAAGAGTGGTAAGGCAGGCTACAGGCAAAGATCTGCCCAAAGGATTCCAGCATGCTGAATTCGTTCAGGAGCATGGCTTCCTGGATTGCGTTGTGAACCGCAAAGACCTGAAAGATAAACTGTACCAGTTCATGTTTTATATGCATGATAAGAAATAGCCCGGAAGTTACTGAATATACTGAAAGTACTCGAGCCATATAAATGAAGATCCTCCGCACAATTGGCGAAGCGCAGAAACTAACCACTTCGCTGAGACTAAAGAACAAAACAATAGGCTTTGTACCAACAATGGGTTACCTGCACGATGGCCACCTTTCACTGGTAAAAGTTGCCAAAAAAAAAGCGGATGTTGTGATAGTGAGCATTTATGTTAATCCTCTTCAGTTTGCCCCTAACGAAGATCTTTCTAAATACCCCCGTGATTTTAAACGTGATGAATCACTTTGCCGCAAAGCGGAAGTTGACTATATTTTCTACCCTGAAGATAAACAAATGTACCCTGAAAAATATTTAACATACGTAACCGTAGAAAATATCACGAACAGACTTGAAGGCAAAGTCCGGCCGGAACATTTTAAGGGAGTAACAACAATTGTACTTAAACTCTTCAATATTGTTCAGCCTCACTTTTCTGTTTTCGGTCAGAAGGATGCCCAGCAGGCTGCGGTGATAAGAAAAATGACCGCTGACCTGAATGTGAACACGAAAATTATCGTTTCACCCACAGTCCGCGAAGCGGACGGTTTGGCAATGAGCTCAAGGAATGTATATTTAACCAAAGAGCAAAGAGCGGATGCGCCGTATTTACAGAAATCACTTCAGTATGCCAAACGCAAAATTCTGCTTGATGGATACAATAAGGATATTGAGTTCCTGAAAGGACAGATGAGCAAACTCATCAAATCACGTAAAACTGCAACAAAAATTGATTATATTTCGTTTAATGATTATGATACACTTGAAGAGATAAAATCACTCAAAATCGGCGGTAATTCAGCAATTTTGGTGAGTTTGGCAGTAAGATTTGGCAAGGTCAGATTAATTGATAATATAGTAATTAAGCGTTAATTTTGTAATCACGCTGGATTTTTCCGGAAATAGAAAGGCATTAAAAACCATGGAAAGAATAATGTGCAAATCAAAGCTTCACCGGGCAACTGTTACCCAGGCTGAGCTTTATTACGAAGGAAGTGTAACAATTGATGCGGACCTGCTTGATGCCGCAGATATTATGCCGTATGAGAAAATTCAGGTTGTTAACATTAATAACGGCTCCAGATTCGAAAGCTACGCGATTGAGGGTAAACGCAGAAGCGGTACTATTTGCATAAACGGGGCTGCCGCAAGAAATGCGGCTGTTGGTGATCATATTATAATTATTACTTATGCAAATTACACCGAAGAGGAGCTTAAAACTTTTAAACCAACCATTATTTTGATGGATAAAGATAACAAGATCAAAGATATAAAACATACAAACGAGATTCTGGAAGTCTAATTATATTCTATCATGAAAAAATTCATGCGTCTGATTCCGGTTTTATTGATCATATTAAGTACTTCTGTTTTTGCCCAGAAAATGTATAAGGTGCAGTATGAATCTCAGGCTGATATAAAAGTATATGTTGTTTCATACGAATCACAATGTGACCTGAAAGTATACATGGTTAATTATGAATCTCAGGCAAATAAAGATGGACTTTGGTACAATGTTTCATATGAAAGCCAGGCTGATTTTAAGCTTTACTTTGTTGATTATGAATCGCAGGCTGACCTAAAAATATATTTCGTTGATTACGAATCACAGGCCGGCTGGTATAATAAATCAAAAGAATACCTGCTTAAATTCAAAAATCAATAACATATCCCGCATTGAAGTAACCTGCCGAAAAATTTTATTTTAATATTTTACTATGCCTATAACCGATACTGATTTTAACAATAAAAAATCCGCATTCCTTGAAAACCAGCTTGCTGAGCTGATGAAAAAAGTTAAAGATACTGAAGGAAATATGAACAAAAAGCTTGCTGTTGCAATTCTTGCCGCCGGCCTTGGCAAAAGGATGAAGAGTCCGGATAAACCAAAGGTAATGTTTGAGATCAATGGCAGACCGATGATTGATTACGTTGTTGAGCTTGCTTTTAAGGTGAATGCAGAAATTGTTGTCCCCATCGTGGGTCACCACAGAGAACAGGTCATAAATTTTCTCGGTCAGAAATTTCAGGGTAAGGATATTAAATACGCCGTGCAGGCAGAGCAGCTTGGAACGGGTCATGCAGTAATCCAAACAGCAGAGCTGTTAAAGGATTTTGACGGTGAGATACTCATCTTATCAGGTGATGTACCGCTTTTAAAGTTTGAAACCGTTGTTAGGCTTATTAATGAGCACTTTGAAAAAAACAACACAGCAACTTTGTTAACAACAGTTTTTGAAAACTCTCATGGATACGGCAGAATTGTCCGTGATTCTGAAGGGAACTTCAGCAGGATAGTTGAAGAAAAGGACGCAACTGAAGAAGAGAAACTGATTAAGGAAATTAATCCGGCCATATACATAGTAAACGCAAAAGTATTGTTTGATGCGCTTTCGAAGATATCTCCCGAAAATAATCAGAAGGAATATTACCTCACTGATATTTTCCACTTCATCCCGAAAGAAAAAACAGGTACGGTTATTACAAATGATGAGCTTGAAGTAACCGGCGTGAATTCAATAGAGCAGCTTAAAGAAATGGAAGATGCATTGAATTCAAGAGCCTGAATTGGAAGATCAACGGAACAAAAAAACATTACTTGACAAACTTTATCCTGAAGATATCATTGCTGTGCTGTTTTCAGGCATTACAGTTTTTCTGCTGGCTTACAATATTGCAAACGGCAGAATTAAAGATCAATCTGCATTAATTGTACCGGCAGTTTCAATTCTGACCTTTTCATTTTTAACTTCATATCAAAAAAGCTCACCTTCAAAGGTACTTAAATTCCTGAGAAGTTATCTGCATATTCCTCTGTATGGCATTATATTCAGCGCTTTTCAGCAATTTGTGCACATAATGAATCCCACTGATTATGACACACTGCTGCTGAAGGCTGATCTTGCTGTATTCGGTTTTGATATTACACGCTGGTTTGAACCATATACAAGCAAAGGACTGACAGAAGTTCTAACACTTTCATACTTCTCTTATTATGTATTCCCGACCTTAACTTTCGTACTGTTGTATTTTGGCAAAGATCCTGCAGCATTCGCAAAAGCCCGCAGCTACTTGCTTGCTATTATAATAGGCTGGTATGGTGCATTCATATTTTACATAATACTGCCTGCAGCCGGACCCGATATAGCTTTCCCGGAACATTATACTGTTCCAATACAGGGACTCTCGCCACTCACCAATATGTATCTTGAAAATTTAGGGAAATATTTAAAGGAATCGTTTGTGCGCAATACTTTTCCAAGTATGCATTTCGGGATAATACTTATCACCAATTACTTCGCTTACAGGTTTAAGAGAAAGTATTTTTGGTTTGCCACTCTGCCTGTTGGTACATTGCTCGCGATTGCTACGGTTTACCTTCGCCAGCATTATTTAATTGATCTGGTTGGTTCGCTGCCGGTTGCGGCAATAAGCATTTATCTTGCAGGTAAGCTGATTAAATCTACCCAACAATAAAATCAAAAATATCAACTGCGCTGCTAATTAATGATGTGTATGCTCTTCCATATCCTGACCATCAGGAAAGTGGAGTTTCAGGTCAACATCAATATCGGCACTTAGGCTCTTTGATACCGGGCAATGCAGCGCTACTGCTTCGAGTATGCCTCTTTTATCAAAAGGAATGCCTGCCGGGAAGACAATTTCAGCAACTAATTTAACAACCCTGCGCGGTGAATCTGTGCTCATATGTTTTTCTATTCTGCAGGTCGCGCCTTTCATATTAATTTCTCTGTCTTCAGCGGCAATGCCCATTGTTGTTAAATAACATACAGCAAGTGATGTTGCCAGCAAATCTGTAGGTGAAAAACTTTCGCCTTTGCCGCGGTTATCAACGGGAGCGTCCGTTTCAATTGTAACTCCGCTTGATTTATGTACGGCTTTGCAATGTAAGCCGCCTTCGTAGGTTGTATTTATTTCTACCATGATATTTTACCTCCACCTGTAAATTACTAAAATTTCAGTGGTTTTAATACACCATAATAAGGTGAATTTATTGTTTCAACCCTTATTGATTTCAGCTATTTTCTGCAATAACCATGGTCTGTACATAATAATACGTGAATTGAAATCATTGATCTCGGGGCTATCAGCCTGTTTTAAACGGAATTTTATCATCTGTAAAACCTGCTGAATAAAATTTGTAGTTCTATCTTTTACATATGGAGTAATAGATCTGTATTTAGAGATAAAATGCCTGAATGCATCCGCCAGCCAGAAAGCTTCTTCATAATACCCGGCCTCATAATAGATCATTAAATTCAGTGCCTTTATCTTGAACTTATCATAATACTTTCTGAATTTTACCCTGCTTAAATATCTTAGTGCTTTATCGTAATCTCCTTTGAACATATGATACGCAGAATAAGCAAGATTCTCATATGATAATTTCTCTTCTTCGGGCAGGTTATCCTTGTATTTCTTGATAAAATCCTCTGCCCAATCATATTCTTTAAGCATTAATGCATTGTTCGCCATTGATATGAACATATCCGGAAATATGTATCCGTCCTTTAAATGAAAACCGTTTTCAAGTACTGCGTTTACTATTTCAAATCTTTCATTAAGAAAACCAAGATCACCATTATCAACTTTTACAAAACAATAATTATGCAGATATGTATATATTGATGCAAGTTCGTTTACATCCAGTAAATGCTTATTTTTTGCCAGCATTTGTTTGATGTTCTGATAGTATTCTTCATTTGCGGGTGTTAAATAGGACTTCACAAGGTTATGCAATATAAATGCCATAGGATTCTGCTGTGTTATTCCTCTTTCTTCATATACTTTAACCAGGCTGTTCAGTATTTCAAGATCTATACTGTCTTTTTCCTTTCGGAATATAGCATCATTTAAAATTATGTAATAGAACTGTAGAACGGTTAAGGCGGAATAGTTCACAAATCCATCCATTGCCTGTTTCCAGTCGGTATCCGGATTCAAATTCGTTTTAAGATTACTAATAGTTTTTGAGTAGCTTTCAAAGATATATTTATTGTAATAATACTTTTCATTCCGTAAAGGATTTTTTTCAAGTACTCTCAAAGATTCTTCAGCAGATTTTTCTGCTTCATCGTAATTTTTGATCTCTATCAATCTGTCTATCAGCTTACTTCCATATGTCATTTTATCGTTCTGAAAACTACTGATGGCAAGATAGTCATTAAGCATGTTGTTAAGTTCAGAAAGATATTTTCTCATCAGCACATCGTTGTATTTCTTTCCGGGTGCGGCAGCCGAAAAAATTTCTTCTTTGGCCGCATTGTATTCGGGATAATACATTCTGATCTTGTTAAATACAACCGGCAGACTTTTCCGTTTCAAAAAATAGGGAGAATTGATAAATCTTTCAAATTCTTCAAGTTGCTTATAACTTAAGTATTTAAGACTTTTCACAAATTTGCTGTTTTTCATTTTGCTGTCACAATATGCAAATATTATTAAATATTACTGCAATATTTCCCGTTTTTATCAATTTATAAAGTCACAATTAAGCTTATTATTCTTTGAAATACAATGCTGTTTAAGGTTAATTTTGTTTATCACGAGCATCTTTAAAACTGAATTTTGTCACAATAAATGAAAAATATCTATTTCTCAGAAGAAAGAAAGATAAAGAAGTTATAGAGGCTTTGTCACAATTGTAGAATTTATTCCGGGAACAGCTGCGGACTACTAATGTTAAAAAAATGAAAATATTAATCAATAAAATAATACATACTAATATGAAAAAGGGATTTTATTCTGTTTTACTGTTCGCTTTAGTTTTATCTGTTTCACAAACTTATTCACAATGGTATATTGTTTCAACAGGCGGCATTACCAGCTATAACTCGGTATCATTTTATCAAAGCTGGGGATATGCAGCCGGAGATCTTGGTCTGCTTAAAAAATCTGTAGACCACGGTTCAACTTGGACAACCTTAACTCTTGGAGCATCCACAAAAATCAATGATGTATACACTTACAACCAGAACATGGCTTATCTTTGCGGAGTCGACGGTATGATCTATAAAACCACAAATGCAGGAAGTAACTGGATGGCTCAGACAACTGCGGCTGCATATAGGTATTACGACCTGGATTTTATTAATTCAAACACCGGTATGGTAGTAGGTGATGATGGCAGAGCCGGATTCACTACAAATGGCGGAACAAACTGGCTGCAGGCCCAATTGAACGTAACACCGGGCGCGAAGCTTGATTATAAAATATGTGATATGATCGATATGAATACATGGATAGTTGCTTCTGCTGATACACAAATTGTAAATACACAGTATTCTTATATACACATTACTACCAATAACGGCGCAAGCTATCAGAATCTTTATACTATGTCAGGGTCACTAACAAGCGATGTATCTTTTATATATTTAAGGGTAATGGGCGCCGGCACAATATATGCAGTAACAGCTAACGGATACTTTCTTAAAACTAACAATAACGGAGTTAACTGGAGCTCAGTTCAGCTCCCTTCAACTCCTCTATCGGTAGATTTTGCCAATATCTTCACGGGCTACTACTGCGGTCAAAGCGGGGTTGTAAGAAAAACAACCAATGCCGGTGTTAACTGGATACAGCAAACATCTCCTACTACAGAAGCTATGAAAACCATTTTTTGCAGAGATACAAGTAATGTTTATGCGGCCGGCAGTAACAGTGTAATTATCAGAACACAAAATGGCGGAGCGTTTGTAGGGATCAATCCTGTTGGAAGTGAAATACCGAGATCATTCATTCTAAATCAAAATTACCCCAACCCATTCAATCCCTCAACAAAAATTTCGTTCGATATTCCGCAGCAGTCATTTACTAGACTCTCAATTTTCAATATACTTGGTGAAGAAGTTTCGGTAGTGCTGAATGAAACTATTCCTGCAAGAAAATATGAGGCAGAATTTGATGCATCCGGTTTACCCAGCGGTACTTACTTCTACAGGCTGAATTCCGGAGACTTCAGCGAAACCAGAAAAATGATTCTTATCAAGTAAATGAATTTCCAAAGGAGGAAAGATGCCGTTGAAATCTAATAATCTGTTCTCCCCTAAGGAATTAGACGGCATAAACAAGAAAGGGAGCAAACGCTCCCTTTCAATAATTAATAAACTATCTTAGCCAAATTTATTTCGCAGCTATACTCTTCATCAGCTTTTCTGCTGCCAATTGTGATTGCCGGGCGTAATCAATGGCGTTACCAAGAGTTTTGAGAGTTTCCTGGGGTGAATGGAATCCCATAGAATTTTCGGCTGCAACAAAATCCCATCTAAGCTGTGCGCGCCTGTGCAGTTTTCTTGCTTCCTTAAGCTGTTCATCTGTTGCCCCGGCATCTTTTGCGGCTTTGATAGCATTAATTGCATCTACTATTGCTGTTTCTGATCTCATCATTTGCTCATAAACCCTATCCTGAATTGTTTTCACTCTGCCTGATAGTTCCTGTTCGCTCCACTTATGGCAGGTCTGGCAGGCATTGTTAATGTTGCGCAATGGACTTTTTATCCAGTGATTTGTAACTTTAACCGAGCCCTGCCTTTCATACGGCATATGGCAATCAACACATGTAACCCCGCTTTTGGCGTGAATACCGGTTGACCATGTTTCAAACTCAGGGTGCTGCATTTTTATCATCGGCGCGCCGGAAGTTTCGTGGTCCCAATCTTTGAAATCATATTCGTCATAATACGCTTCAATGCTATCTACGCTAAAACCTTTATCCCAGGGGAAAGTTAAATACTTTCCTTCACCTTTAAAATAATATTCAACATGACACTGCCCGCATACATAACTTCTCATTTGTTCGCGTGTAGCTTTTGTAACATCAACTCCCCTGCGCTGCATTGCTTCTATGAATCCCGGGCGGCTTACGCGAAGCTCCATAGTTTTAGGATTGTGGCAATCAAGACACCCGATGCCTTTATCGTAATGAGCGCCAACATCTTTGAACATTGCTTTATAGAAAGCTTCAGTTCCCATTTTTTCCACATCAACCAGCACCTGTGAGCTCTTACAGCTTATACATGTATTTGGGGTTTTATCGTTCACTCTTTTCGTTTCTTTAACATCTGTTATAGCCCAATAATGTCCGCGCTCTTCACGGTAATCTTTGCTGAACGGGTAACCCGCAAACAGTGTTTTAAGGACAGGATATTTATCAAGCTTCTGATAGTTATCGCTGCCGCCATAGTAGGTTGGACCCTCGTTTGTCTGGGTCATTAAATATGTATCATATTCATACGGAAAGTTCTCACCCCAGACCTTAGGATCCGTTTCATGGTCGCCAACAGGTTTGAATACCGATGGATACAGGTT
>JBHEKV010000239.1:0-20053 GCA_041859235.1 Ignavibacteria bacterium
GTGATAAAATATACACGGCCGGAATACGAAGCGGTAATGGAGCTGAAATCTGTAACAGGCGGATTGCTTGTTCAGCAAAGGGATGATATCGTAGTGAACGAAGCAGAGCTTAAGGTGGTAAGCAAACGCCAGCCAACTGAACAGGAAATGAAGGATATGTTTTTTGCTATGAAAGTCTGCAAGCATACAAAGAGTAATGCTGTGATCTACGCAAAGAATGGACGCACGAGCGGTATTGGCGGCGGGCAGCCTTCGAGGGTAGATTCATCCATGCTTGCAGTAGAAAAAGCTAAGCGTTTTGGAATGGAGCTTGAAGGCTGCGCTGTAGCTTCTGATGCATTTTTCCCGTTTCCTGATGGTGTCATAGAGGCAGCAAAGGCCGGTGCAACAGCAGTTATTCATCCGGGAGGTTCTGTAAAAGATGAAGAGGTAATTAAAGCAGCAGATGTGTACGGACTTGCAATGGTGCTAACCGGTATCAGACATTTCAGACATTAATGAGCTTTCATTTGCATGCGAAATGTTCAGCCTAACGGTCATTAGGCGGAAGCGGCTGTTGCTGCCAAAACAGTAAGATAATTTTATCATTAAGGGTTGAAACCGTTTGATGCAAAAAAACTTCAATAAGCATCAATAAGTTCACTTAAATAAATAAAATTAAACCTTATATTTGCAAATTGGTTTTTCAATTTTTTGTATAAGTAAACAGAATTTTTAAATTATACTTCACGGGACTTTATATTAAATGGCTTTATTCGGATTTTTATCAGCTGATATTGCAATAGATCTGGGCACAGCGAATACTCTTATCTACATCAAAGGAAAAGGTATCATTTTAAACGAGCCTTCTATAGTTGCTTTTGATGAAACAACAAAAAAGATCATTGCTGTAGGGCACGAAGCAAAACAGATGCATGAAAAAACCCATAAGGGGATAAAAACTATCCGCCCAATGGGTGACGGCGTTATTGCTGATTTTGAAATAGCCGAAGGAATGCTTCGGGCATTCATAAAAAAAGTTCACTCGAGTATTTTCCCCAGCTCGCGCGTTGTAATTTGTGTGCCAAGCGGAATAACAGAAGTTGAAAAACGCGCAGTGCGTGATTCAGCAGAACATGCAGGCGCAAAGGAAGTTTATCTTTTAGCTGAACCGATGGCTGCAGCAATTGGTGTTGGGCTTGATGTATCATCACCGGTAGGAAATATGATAATCGATATCGGCGGCGGTACAACTGAAATTGCTATCATTTCACTTTCAGGAATTGCAAACGGCGCATCTATTCGTGTTGCAGGTGATGAGCTTAATGTTTCCATCGTAGAATACTTCAGAAAAAATTATAACATCTTAATTGGTGAAAGGACTGCCGAGGAAATCAAATGCCAGGTTGGTTCTGTTATGCCTCTTAAGGAAGAAGTTATCATTGAAGTAAAAGGGCGTGACCTTGTTTCGGGTCTGCCAAAGATGACAGAAGTTAGCTCAATTGAGATCCGCGAAGCTTTGAGCGATCCTGTTAACCAGATGATTCGTGCAGTAAAAGTAGCCCTGGAAAACACACAGCCTGAGCTTGCATCCGATATTCTGGATAGAGGCATCATGCTTTCGGGTGGCGGGGCTTTAATTAAAGGACTTGATGAACGTATCAGGCTGGAGACCAATCTGCCTGTACACGTAGCCGAGGACCCCTTAACGGCTGTTGTACGCGGTGCCGGCAAGGTGCTCGAGGACCTGCAAAAGTACTCAAAAGTGCTGATAAAGAGCAAAAAGTATTAGAATCTATTTGCGAGCGAAGCGAAGCAATCCCATCAGGAGAGCAAAAAAGTACAAATAATGAGATTGCTTCGTCGCTTACGCTCCTCGCAAAGGATAAAAAACCAAAAGTTCATTAAACACATTAACACTCAACTTCACTCCATTTAATGAAGATCCTTCTTTCATATTTAGGAAATCTCAAAGAATACATAATATTTTCAGCCCTCATTGTTATCAGTCTACTGCTGATATTCCAGAATGATAACGTGCAGATACGTTTTGTACGCGTGATTGCTGTTAATGTAATAGGCACAATCCAGGATGGATTTTCCATCATACCGAATATTTTTGAGCTGGAGCGTGAAAACAAATCCCTGCGCGAAACCAATATAGAGCTTTCAAAAGAGCTGAGCATGCTGAAAGAAGCAAAACTGGAAAACCTGAGGCTTAACCAGATGCTTGAATTCAAACAGCGCACAAACTATCGTGTTGCTACCGGTAAGATAATCGGCAAAACACTCATACAGACCAGGAATAACATCACCATAAATGTCGGCGAAAATGATTCAGTAAAGATAGGAATGCCCGTTATCACCGATAGAGGACTTGTCGGCAAGATAGTTGCTACCAGCGGCAACTACAGTATTGCACAGATATTGCTGAATAAGGATCTTAAAGTAAGCGCTAAAGATCAGCGCAGCAGGGTAGATGGCATTATTGCATGGGATGGCGAAGGCAAGATCAGGATGAAAAATGTATCCAAAAGCGCAGATGTAAAAGTTGGCGATATACTTATGACCTCCGAATACAGCAACTCGTTTCCCGCAGGTATACCTATTGGTTATGTGACAACCGATAATACTCTTGATAATCTTTTCAAGAATATTGAAGTTGAGTGTTTCGTCAATTTTGAAACAGTTGAAGAAGTGTTTGTACTGAAATACCTATCGGAAGATGAAAGAAGGGACCTCGAAAAAAAATATAATGAAAAGACAAAATGATGGTGAAATGCTGAAATGATGGAATATCTGAAATATGCCGGAATTTTGCTCGGGCTCATAATCATACAGAAGACCGCTGTAAGTTTTATTGACGTTACGGAGTTTAAAATTACCCCCGACCTTGTGATAATAGGTTTGGTATACATAGGAATAAAACGCGGTAAGATAACAGGCACCATTGCGGGTTTTGCTTCAGGGCTAATATTGGATATTTTCAGCTTTTCCTTTATAGGTTTAATGGCGCTTTCAAAAACAGTTGCAGGTTTTGCCTCGGGATTTTTTAACAATGAACAAAAAACAGAAAGATACCTGAACAGTTACATTTTTGTTCTTTTGGTTTCGATCTGTTCAGTTATAAATAATACAATATATTATACTTTTTATTTTCAGGGAACGAATTTGCTGTTCCTTGATATTTTAATAAGATATGTGCTTCCCACAACGGTATACACAGCTTTGTTCAGTGTGATACCCGTTATATTTGCAAGAAGAAGGCGCTTCGCCAGGTAACAGTTGTATAAATGATTCAATAACACATAATAATGGATCTCAGCAAAAGGAAAAATTTCTATTACATCTTTTCACTTATTATCGTGTTGATAATTGCCGGGAGGCTTGTTCAGCTCCAGCTTATCAACCCCGAAAAGTTCGATAAGGATGCTGAACGGAATTCCGTTAAAACCATTATTACAACCCCTGCTCGCGGACTGATATTTGACCGTAACGGCAAACTGCTTGTGGATAACAAACCCTCATACAGTGTAACGGTTGTCAAAAAAGAATTTGATACAAATAATATTCCCATCGTATGTAGTTTGCTGGGAATAGAAGAGCAGTACCTCAGAAGTGAACTCAAAGAAATCGAAGGAACTAACCGTTTCATTCCAACCAGGGTACAGCGTGATGTCGATTTCAGGGTAATCTCATTCATTGAAGAGAATCGTGAGCTTCTAAAAGGAATAGATTACAGTATTGATCCAATTAGGCTTTACCCAACCGATTTCCGGGGCTCTCATACAATTGGCTATACTAAAGAGATCTCGGAAAGCATGCTGAAAAAGCAGCAGGGTGATTATTATAAACAGGGTGATCTGATTGGTACTACAGGTCTTGAAGCAGGCTACGAAAATTACCTGCGCGGAGAAAAAGGGTTTGAGTTCATTTTGCAGGATAATAAAGGCAGGGAAGTGGGCCCGCTAAACGACGGCAAGAACGATGTAAAAGCCATCAGCGGATATGATCTGATACTGAGCGTTGATGCAGAAGTACAGAAATTTGCGGAAAAATTGCTTGAAGGCAGAACCGGCGGAATTGTGGCAATTGACCCGACTAATGGTGAAATCATCTGTATGGTGAGTAAACCTGATTATGACCTGAATAATTTCAGCGGTAAACTTAAACCTGAGATTTGGACAGCACTTAATACTGATAAGAAAAATCCATTGTTTAACCGCGCCACGCAGACAAGGTATCCCCCCGGCTCAACATACAAAATGGTATCGGCTCTTGCATCACTTCAGGAAGGAATTTTGAAAACAAACAGTACAATTCCTTGTGAAGGAAGTTTCAGATACGGAGACAAAGTTTTCGGAGATCATGGTGCCTTTGGCTCAATTACAATACCAACAGCAATAGAACATTCGTCCAACGTTTTCTTTTATAAACTCGTGCTGCGCATCGGACTTGATAACTGGAACAAATACGGGCAAATGCTGGGTTTCGGGCACAAAACAGGTATTGATATCCCCGAAGAGACCAAAGGTCTGCTGCCTTCTACTGAATATTATAACAAAAGATACGGTCCAAAAGGCTGGACGGAAGGTTATGTTGTTAGTTTGGGCATCGGTCAAGGCGAGCTGGGCGTATCACCTTTACAAATGGCTTTGTATACTTCAATACTTGCTAATTCTGGTACGTATAATCAGCCGCACCTGGTTCGTTCACTTAAAAATCCGGTAACAGGAGAAATTACACCCGTACAGTATAAAAAACACGAAGTGGCAATCGATAAAGATTATTTTAAAGTAATACAAAAGGGTATGTACCTTGTAGTGAACGGTAATGGAACTGCAAGATCGATCAGAACAAGCGATGTATCAATAGCCGGTAAAACCGGCACGGCTCAGAATCCCCACGGGCAGGATCACTCATGGTTCATAGCATATGCTCCGGCCGATGACCCTAAAATAGCTATTTGTGTAATGGTGGAAAATGCAGGATTTGGGGCAACAGTAGCGGCCCCTATTGCACAAAGAATAATCCTGAAGTATCTGCTTGGTCTTCAGGATGAGTCAGAAGTAAAAGATTCATTTGGTGAGAGATAATACGAAATGAAAAATTATTAATAAAAAGCATTAATGCAGGCAAAAATTTTTGAAAGATTTAATTTCGTTGTATTCCTCTCGGCTTTCGCGCTCATAGCGTTTGGGCTGGTGGCAATATACAGCGCGACCTTTGGTAATGAGCTTGTTTCAGGGAATTTTACCAAGCAGCTTATTTCTGCGTGCATAGGTGTTATTGTGGTACTGGCTATTATGTATACCCCCCCGAAGTACATTGCTATGTCATCTTATGTGATATATGGTCTTGTACTTATCCTGCTGATAGCAGTCATATTTCTGGGTAAGAAGATAAAAGGTCAGACCAGCTGGTTCAGTGTTGGAGGTTTTGGGGTACAGCCATCGGAATTCGCCAAGGTAGCCACTGTCATGGCGCTTGCTTATTTTCTTTCGAATAAAAACAAAGAAGCGGATGTAACCAAGCTGAGGGATTTTATGTATGCTGTGGCAATATGTCTTGTGCCCGTCGCTTTGATAATGCTGCAGCCTGATATGGGAACCACACTTGTCTTTTTATTCCTTTTACTGCCTGTGCTGTACTGGGCAGGCATGCCCAATTACATAATGTTCTTTATTGTTGCGCCCGCAATTACCGCGATTTGCGCGTTTTTGGGAACGTGGTATTTCGTGGCGGCAGTTATTTTTATAATTGCCATGATGATGGTATTCAAAAAGAACATATTGGTCTCGGCAATAGTTGTTTGTATAGCCATAGCCTCGGGATTTTCAGTTAATATGATCTACAGTAAGCTGCAGCCTTATCAGCAGAAACGTATACAGAGCATGTTTGATCCTGAATCAGACCCGCTCGGCGCAGGGTATAATGTTATCCAGTCTAAAATTGCCATTGGTTCCGGCGGTTTATCGGGAAAGGGTTTCCTGCAGGGTACGCAAACCCAGCTTAAATACATCCCTGAACAATGGACTGATTTTATATTCTGTATGGTTGGAGAGGAGTTCGGGTTCGTTGGCTCAATTGCTGTTGTACTGCTCTTCCTGATCCTGATATGGCAGACTATTCATATTGCTTTCATTTGCAAGAACCAGTTCTTAAGTATATGCTGTATTGGGTTTGCTACGATCTTCTCGTTCCATATTCTGATAAATCTTGGGATGATAATGGGAATAATGCCGGTTATAGGCATACCATTGCCATTTATGAGCTATGGAGTGTCATTTTTGCTCAGCAACCTGATAATGCTCGGAATAATCCTGAATGCTTATAGGAACCGTAAGGAATATGTGTAGATGCGAATTGTCAAACGTCAAATGCCAAACCTTTCTTCGCATCGCTCTGTAAGGCAAGCGCCAAATGTCAAATGTCAAACCTTTCTTCGCATCGCTCTGTAACGCAAGCGTCAAATGTGAAAAGGTTTGAAAAGTATGTAAAGTAATGAGTAATATGAATTATTTCAATTTTGTATATTAAAATTGCCACGACCTTTAGGTCGTGGATAAATATAACTCCAGCGACCGGGCTTTAGCCCAAAACAAAATGATACAAGACGAAAAGGAATTAATAAGAGAAGTAAAACGATTTTTTGGTAAAGATAGACGATTACTGAAAAGAACAGTTAAATCTCTTTATTCAAATGAAAAAGATTTAGACTATTGGAATAAATTCTTCAATAAGTATTGTCCAGGAAAATATGAAGTAAATGGGAGGATCTTTGAAGAAATTATTGACGCGTTGTATTCAAAAAATTTTGAAAATATTGATTGGAGCTGGATTGGAGATTTAAGCTGGGATATTGAAGTTATCCTAAATGAAGAAGTATCTTCTCACTTTGATTTCGATAAAAAACTTACCGCAAAATGTAAAAATAATACCGCACGTTTTCTGAATATTTATGTTTCTGAAATAATCCCAGCATTTGCATTATGTACATTTTCTAAGTATTATAGAGGAAATACTTATGAATTTGGGCCGCTAAAATTAACTAAAAATGAAACAAAACTTGTCAATCGGATTAAAAAGGGTTTTAAAAATATTGGGTATTATTATGTAAAAAAGGAAACGGGTCTAAAAAAGTTTAAGATATTGAAATCTGATCTCAACTCCGAAGGAAACGCTTCACTTTTTGATTGTTTGTTTAATGATTTAGATAACTATACCGATGAAATTGTTAGATATAATGAAAAAGATATTATTGACCCGTTTGGCAGAAAGACTAGATGGAGAGAATATTATGACAGTCAGAGAAGGTTAATAAAACATGAAGATGATCGTTGGTTTGAGTCAGGTGATTTGGAGCAAATTATTTCTGATGCAAATGGGCAAATCGTCGAAGTAAATATATATCCGAAAAAGAACAGACCTCAATCAATAGAACTCAATGTTGAAAAAGCGAAGATTAAATACAAAAATAAATATGCTGTATATTTGCCATAACTCGTAATTCCTAATTCATAATTTTTAATTAATACAATTTGCATTTTTCCAAAAAATTTAAAGGCGCTTTAAGGGAATCAAACTCACATTTAGTTGTGGGGCTTGATTCCGATATTACCAAGATCCCTGAATTCCTGAAAACGGAAGTGAACCCCATTGCAGCTTTCAATAACCTGGTTGTTGAAGCTACTAAAGAATATGCCTGCGGCTATAAACTTAACATTGCGTTCTACGAGCGCGATGCTGAGCGCGGCTTTGCCGCAATTCGCTCAACACTTGCGGCTATCCCGGAACATCTTATCACAATTGCCGATGCTAAAAGGGGCGATATAGAAAATACCACCGAGCTATATGCTCAGGCTTTCTTTGATGAGCTGAATTTCGATTCAATTACCGTACAGCCGTATATGGGTCAGGATTCCGCTAGACCATTTCTCCGCAGGAAGAATAAATTTGTCTGGATGCTGGCTCTTACTTCAAACTACGGAGCCAATGATTTCCAGTTCCTGAAAGTAAACAACAAACCCCTGTGGGAAATTGTTGTTGAAAAAGCACTATCATGGAACGACCACAAAACAGGATTTGTTTTCGGGGCAAGTCATACTAAAGAAATAGCTAAAATGACAAAGAATTTTCCAGAAGTCCCGCTGCTTATCCCGGGTATTGGTGCACAAAAGGGCTCACTTGAAAAAACTATCAATTCGCTGAATCATAATTTATTTGTGATCAACCAAAGCCGCTCTATAATTTACTCAGCACCCAAGGCGGAAACCGCCGAAGAGTTCAAAACCATCGTTGGCGAAGCCGCAATGAAGGCAAGAGATGAGCTAAACGGCTTTTTGATGATGAAGAAGTAAGATCTTAATCCTGAGCTAAAACTGCTTAAGCGGCAGCGAAAGCAGTAAGCGAAGGATCTCATCAGGTGAGTGTTTTTCGCATTGAAAATTCCTGAATCTGATTGGTTCCTTCTAAAAGTAAAATAAAACCTCAATAATTTCAAACTTTTATTTTATTGTTGAAACCCAAACTTAACATCAACGAAGATTTTATTTGCCGCATCTGGGAAGGCGGCGAAGCCTATTACTCATCCCTTGTAACTGATTCCGGCGAAGATGTAGAAATAATTGATCACGGTAGGCGCAATTACGATTCGGGTCCCGATTACAAAAATGCTAAGGTCAAGATCGGCAGAAGGACTCTGACAGGTGATATAGAAATTCACCGTGATTTTAAGAATTGGGCTGAGCATTCACACCCCAAAGACCGAAGGTATAATTCCGTTATATTGCACGTAGTTTTATGGGATTCCGAAGAACGTACTCCGCCCAAACTCCGCATAAAACGCGAGCTTCCAACCGTTATACTGGCTGATCATCTGACCACATCTATTCATGAAATCTGGCAGGATATAATCTCAAAGCCTTCTGCTAAGTTCCGTTTGCCGTGTTATGACTGCAATCATCTGGCAGATGATGAACTGATTACAAAATGGCTTGGAAAACTGGCAATTGAAAGGCTTAACCTGAGATCAGAACGAATTAAGAACAGGCTGATGGAGTTATCGGGTTCAGGAAGTGAAATTTCAAAGAATAGACGAATTTGGGAGCAGGTTTTGTATGAATTTACTTTTGAAGCATTAGGTTTTGCTAAAAATAAAGAGCAGATGATGAAGCTTTCCTCGAATTTGACACTTGATCACATCAAAAGACATTCAGCGGAAAGTATCACTGATATACAGGCATTGCTTTTTGGTGCAGGTGGATTGTTGTTTGATGTGCGGGTCAAGGACCCTTATATAGACGAAATAAAGGAGAAATGGAAAGCCGCTGAGAACAAATTGAAAATTTTCAAACTTGAGCGCAGCGGGTGGAATTTCTTCGGGCAAAGACCTCAGAATTTTCCTACGCTAAGATTAGCATATGGCTCTCAAATCATTTATAACCTGCTTTACAAAGAGCTGTTCAAAAGGATCATGAGTCTTTTCGGTAATAGGCTGTTTAAACCCCGTGATCTTTTATCAGGTTTAACGGAATTGTTTGCTCCGCAAACGGATAAATACTGGCATAATCATTATGAATTTGGGAAATTATCTAAATCACCTAACATTTTGGGCGGAAAGCAGCGTATTACTGATATTGTGATTAATGTACTCATACCTTTTGCCAAAATTTATGGTGAAGTTTTTAATGTTTATGAAATACAAAAGAACGCCATTGATCTATTCCGCGGATTGAAGATCAGAACTGACAATAATATCATCAGGGTTATAAGTGAACAATTGCTCAGGAACAGGGATATAAAAATTAATACCCCCTCAAATGAACAGGCAGTTATTCAATTGTACAATTTCTACTGCACCCGTGAAAAATGCGATAAATGTGAAATAGGGAAGTATGTGTTTGATAAGAAAGGGTATGAATACAGAATAATTTATTACTAATGATTAATTGCGAGCCAAGCGAATCAATCTAATTAATCTGCAGGGACGAAAGTCCCGACACCACACAGTGGTGTCAGGTCTTACGACCTGACTCAAAATCAAAAATCATTTATAAGTCCGAAATGTATTTTACCTTCCAAAATTGAATCACCCTTTCCCAATGCGTAGCTAACACCAAACATACCAAGCGAAGTTTCGATCCTGATTCCAAGTCCATACCCGTAAATAAATCCTTCCTGTGAAGGTATGTTGTATATGTCATCTTCAGGTTTCAGGTAGTAACCTGCATCATAGAACACTGCTGCGAAGCTCCTGCGGGTAATTGAATAGCGTACCTCCAGGTTTCCCCATGCGGCCCGTGATGCCAAAAATTGACCTTCTCTGTAACCGCGGATGGTGCTGTTGCCACCCAGCCTGAAAAGATCTGCCGCTTCAAAACGCGGTGAGCGTATTTCAATTCCATGCAGCCCTATCAAAGAGCTTTGTCGTTTGAAGAATGAATAATAAAAATCCAGATCCAATGAACCCTTCTGAACGGTAAAATCCGCAGGTATATCCAGGTTTGGAAATGATGAAGTATTGTATATTTTTTTCTGCCCCACCGAATAATTGGTTCTGTATAATATCCCTGAAAAAGGATTGTATACATAGTCCCTGCTGTCATATTTTATTTCCGCGCCCGCCCCCAGTATCCTGCTGTCAAACAAAGTAAAGAGACTGTTTTTTGTATTGGGAATTACCCGCTCAAAATTAAAAATTGCAGATAGAGTGATCTTTTTTGATACCATTGCATCTGTCTTAATGCTTAAATTGCGTTTTGTGTAGGTCGAATCTTCAATCCTTTGCAGGAATGAAAAATTCATGTTCAAGGGGTACCCTAATATCCATGGCTCAAGATACCCAAGTTCTAGTTCCTGTGTTGATCTTATCTCCTTCTTAAACCTTGCTTCTACTTTTCTTCCCGTACCGAACAAATTACGGATCGATAGATTTACCAGTCCGGTAAAATAACCTTTATCATCGCTTTGTGAAGGCGGCACGTAACCAAGAATACCATCAAATGTATTTGTGTTGCCTTCTTTAACTTTTATCAGAAGAACAGTTGAGTTCTTATACTTTAGTATTTTAGGCTGTTCAACACTCTCAAAATAACCAAGATTCTCAAGTCTGCGCCTTATTTCGATTAGACTTTCCTTTGTGATAGAATTATCTTCCCCAAGAGATATCTCGCGAAGTACAACATTTTTTCTGGTGTCCGTATTTCCTTCAACTACTATATTGTCAATCTTAATTCTGTCATTTTCATCAATTCTAATATTTACCCGAAGCATTTGTTTCCCGCCGGATTCATATTCACTGATCTCAGTTACGTTAACAGAGGCAAATGTATATCCTCTTTTTTCGTACATGTTAAGTAATTCAGTCATATCAGCGTTTAGGGTTAATGAGCTTAACACTTTGCCGGTCTTGGTATCAATGCTCTGCAATATCTGTTCAGAAGAAAAAAGTTTGTTCCCTGTAATATTTATTTCACCGATCAGCACTTTGGGACCCTCATCAATTGTTACTGACAAAGAAACACCTGAGGAATCAAAGTTGAATTCCGCCTGCGAGCTGTATATAAGGCAATCAGTATACCCGTTATCGTTATAGCTCTTAACAATGTTCCTTAAGTCAAGCTCAAACTGCAAGGGTGAATAAAGTGTGCCCGGCTTAGACGCAATGAAGCCAATCAGCTCCCCGGTTGAAAAATAGCTGTTACCCGAAAAATCGATTGATGTAATTTTGGCCTGTTCGCCCTGTGAAAACAATATGCAGGGCATAAGCAGTACAGGTATGATTGCCAGTGAAATAATATTTCTCAAGAATTGATACATTAACAGGCTAATATTTGCGTGATGGTTTGAATATTCAAGTCATTAATAAACCATTTCTTTACAACTTGCATCTTATAAATGAAACCGTAATTTGTACATTTCCGTCTTAACAATAAACAACCAATGACTTCAAAAACTATTGCATTTTGTGCCTTTTTCTGCATTTTTGTGACCGTTTGTTATAGCCAGGAAACTGCTGGTAATGATACTGCTATTACCAACATAAGACCGGAAATAACAATTTCAAAATGCGGGAATTCTTCTGTCAAAATTGATGGTGTACTTGATGAGGCAGTTTGGGAGACCTGCCAGACCGCAAGCAACTTCGTGGAAATAGAACCTGGTGATAATCTTCCTGCTGTGGTCAACACTGAAGTCAAAATGACCTATGACGAAGACTACCTTTACATTGCGTTCATTTGTTATGATGACCGAATATCCAAATTGAGAGCTAATCTGTCTGACAGGGACAAAATGTATCAGGATGACTTTGTCGGAATTCTGCTTGATACCTATAATGACCACAAGCAGGCATATGAGATTTTTCTTAATCCTTATGGTATTCAGGGAGACGGTATATGGACCAAACAGGGCGAGGAAATGAATTTCGATATGCTTTACGATGCCGAGGCAAAGATCTATAAGGATAAATGGATAGTAGAGCTTGCGGTACCTTTCAAAAGCCTCAGGTTTCCTGATGAAGATGAACAGCAATGGGGTGTTCATATTATACGAACCAGACCAAGGGAAAGCCGTACTCAATTTTCCTGGGCCAAAGTCTCCAGGGATAATTCGGAGTTCCTTAGCCAGGCTGGAATCCTGAAGGGATTCAAAAAGCTGAAAAAAGGAAAACAGCTAGAGCTCCTGCCGTTTGTAATCGGTTCTCAATATGGCTTCAGGGATGACCCCGGTGATCCCGGTTCACCCTTCCGCAATGAGAAAGTAAAAGGTGATATAGGCATCGGCATTAAATACGGCTTTTCTTCTAATCTAACCGGAGAAATATCATTTAACCCGGATTTTTCGCAGGTTGAAAGTGATGCAGCCCAGATTAATGTTAATTCATCTTCTGCAGTATTTTACCCTGAAAAACGTCCATTTTTTCTGGATGGAGCGAACATATTCAACTCATATATAAATGTTGTTTACACAAGAATGATGAATAATCCTTTATATACTGCAAAGTTAATCGGTAAGATCGGGGATGTTGATGTTGGTTATTTGATGGGATATGACCAGAGCACTCCGTTTATAATTCCAACAAAATACGGAAGTGATTTTGTCCAAACTGACCTAAAGTCATTTGGAAACGCACTAAGGCTGAAGAAGAGCCTAAAGGGTTCATCGTTTATCGGGTTCATTGGTACTGACCATGAAACAGGTGATAGCTATAACAGGGTGGCGGGATTTGACGGCTCCTTTAATTTCGCTGATATGTATTATTTCAATTGGGAAGCGCTAGGTTATTTCACCAGGGAGATCAATGATACCGGTATCTATACTAATAATACTGTGATCAATTCAAAGGGAAATGACGCGGGGTTTAACGGTGAAAATTTGCTCGGGTTTGGCGGTACTTTTTCATTGGTACGGAGTTCGCGGCACTGGAATGGCGAAATTTTTATGAATATTGCCCCTCCTGAAGCCAGGCGCGAACTTGGTTATATGGCAAAGAATGATTTCCGTGAACTTGGTATCTGGCAAGGGTATACAATCTATCCTAAAAATTCTGTTGTCCTCCGGTTTGAACCTAATTTCAACGGTGGAGTGCAGTATGATTACAGCGGAAGAATTAAAGAGCAATGGCTGATACCGCAATTTTTTATCCAGTTCAAACACCAGATAAATCTGAGCGGAGGGTTTCTTGCGGTGAATAATGAGAATTATTATGATGTCTATCATAAGAATGTGCAAAGAGGCTGGCTGAATATGAATATTAATACCGTAAGTAATGCCACAGGAGGAGCATTTCTTGAAATAGGGAAGTATATTGTAAGATTTGAAGAGCCATCATATGTGGGTTGGGGATGGAATGCCGAAGCATGGCTTACTGTTAAACCGCTGCATAATCTGGTGCTCGAAAATAATTACAGCTATTTTGAGCTTTCAAAAGAAAGAGGGTGCGAGAAGCTTTATACCGGTTATATTTTCAGAAACAAAACCTCTTTTCAGTTCACCCGAAAGTTCTTTTTGAGGCTTGTTGTACAATACGATTCATTCAGCAAGAGCTTTGATATTGATCCGTTGCTTAGTTATAAATGGAACCCCTTTACAATATTCTATATAGGTTCAACTCATAATTTGGCAGATATTGGCTCTTCACAAAATAATGGCTGGTTTATTGAAACAAGAAGGCAGTTTTTTGCCAAGTTTCAATATCTGATAAAGCTATAGTACAAAAAATTAGAATTATGTTGTAAGTGTTCATTTTTGAAAAAACGGAAATACTAAATAGTTAATGCTTAAAATGCTAATTTGTTATTTCCGTTTTTATCTTGCTACCGTGCTGATGAGATTCTGCACTGTTCCGTAAAGTGACCATACATACTGTACATTGTAAAAGAGAATGTAGAGTATTACTATTGTTACCTGAAACATTGAAATTATAAAGTTTACTGCTTTCATAATACTTTCCCCTTATTTACTAACTGTTTTCAACTACTCAAAATTAGTAGATATCGCTATATATTTCAATACCCCATATTCGGGATATTATAATTACGCAAATTGGAAAGTTAACTTTGATTAGTTTAAATGGCATTTTACCGCACCAAGCATACCGTGATAGGGGTATTAAATAATAAAAAAAACGCCGATTGAGAATCGGCGTTTTTCGTTAATTCATTATTAGTTCAATGAATTGCTAAAACATGTTTTTCATTACTTGGTGAGTATCATCTTCATTGTTTTGGTGATATCCATCGAGCCTGAGTTTACTCTAAGTACATAGAAGTAAATTCCGCTTGCGAGATTTGAGGCGTTAAAGTTAACTGAATAAGTACCAGCATTCTGGAAAGTATTAACAAGTGTTCTTACTTCTCTTCCTGTCATATCATAAACTTTAATGCTCACATTCGCATTATCATTGACATTATAGCTGATTACTGTGGATGGGTTGAACGGATTCGGGAAATTCTGGCTTAACTTAACCTGTTCGTTCATATTCTTTGAAGCTGCCGGTGGCTCAATGCTTCCTATCCATGTAACGCCGCCGTCAGTTGTGTATAATTCTGTGCTTTCACTTCCGATTGAAATACCAAATGATTCATTTCCGAAGTTCACTGCGTACAGATCAACTTCTGAAGGTGTTAAGATCGTTGACCATGTTTCCCCAAGGTCCTCTGACCTGACTATTGTACCGTTTTCACTTGTTCCTATAATAACATTTGCTGAAACGAATTTTACGTCAAATATCTTTGTGGTTACACCAGATGTTGCAGCCACCCATATTGCGCCGTTATCAACAGATTTCAGGATCGTACCATTATCGCCAGCGCAGATCACATTATTGCCCATAAACGCTGCGGTGAGAAGATTCTCTGTAGTACCTGATGCTATTTCGAACCACTCGTTGTTATCGGTTGAAACAAAGATCGTTCCGCCGTTACCAACAACAACTGAACTTATTCTTACTTCTGTAAGACTCGGCCCGATTGATGCAATTTCATTCAGGTTTGAGGTTGTGTTTATTGTTACAGCGGTCCATGTTGAGCCATAATCCGCAGATCTGAGCAACGTACCGTTGTTTCCGCATACTAAAATAGTATTGGGTGAATATATGGTTACGTCATTCAAGTGTTCGGTAGTGCCGCTGTTCATCACTTCCCATGTCGTTCCATCATCAAATGATCTCAGGATGACGCCGTTCTCACCTACAGCCACCTGCAGTTTGGTATCTTCACCGTTATCATCGGTATAATTAACGTAATCATTACTGTTAAGAACATTCGTTATACCGCTTGTCTGTTCAGTCCAGTTCAAGCCGCCATCTTCTGTTCTCAGGATAAGTCCATCCTGGCCAACCAGTGTTGCAGTTGTAACACTTTCAAACTTTATGCTGTTCTCATTCAGCAATGACTGTGAAAATATCTTAACTGCGGATAAAATAAAAAATAAAGCGATTAAAGTTACAAGAGTTTTGTTGAGTTTCATTTTTTGCCTCTTTCATACAGGGTTTAATTATTGAATTATTTTGAAACAATTAGCTATCCCTTTATGGATAGTCTAAAAATTTTGCTTGTCAGATTTATTGAATTTCTTTGTAAGCGTTCAATATTCTACTGCTTCAAACTTAACTTATTATATGTAAGTTCACAATAGCTGATTTCGTTATATCTCATATAAGGGATTACAGAATAGGTCAATAAAAAGCCGCCATTTCAGGCGACTTTAGAAAATAAAAAATCTTCTGAATTTAGCTTCTTCTTATTTTGCCAGGATCATTTTTACTGTTTTTGCAAAATTTCCGGCATTTATAGTGTAGAAATATACTCCGCTGGATAAACCTGATGCATTGAAATCTGCTGTGTGGATGCCTGCTGTTAACTGAGAATTAATCAATTCTGCAATTTCTTTCCCGTTGATATCGTACACCCTCAGGGTTACTTTTGAATCAACTGGAATGCTGAAATTGATCTTTGTCGAAGGATTGAACGGGTTCGGGTAATTTTGAGAAAGCGAATATTCAGCGGGAAGAATGACCGGAGCTGTATTTCCCCCGTTTATTCCTTCATTGCTGTTTGTGTGAAGTGTTGTAGACTTTGAACCCTGGAAAGGATTCCCGAATTCAGGGTTGTAATTGAAAACAAAACCGTTTGTAACTATTTCATACCTGTTGACAACCAGCGGACAGCTGATTGTCAGGTTTCTTTGAAGTGAAATTGTATTCGAAAGTACAAATTTGCTTAAATTAACAGGTATAAGCAGTTCTCCGTTTCCGGATATTGTTTGAATTGAACTGCCGTTCATGTTAATAACGATCCTGTTGTCGGGAACGTCTGTAAATCTTAATGAACCATTGGCAGTAATATTTCCGTTAACATTTATTGAAGGAATATAAGAAGTATTTGTGTTCCTGATAGTCAATGAACCGCCGCTTTTAACTGTTATATTAGATACGTTGAGATCTGATGTAAATGACTCGCTAATATTGATATTCGAACCCTGTTCAACTGTCAGGTCAGCAATGCTTCTGCCTGAAAGCTGTATAGCGTTGATGCTTGTAATCATCAGGTCGCTGGAGTCTTCAAACAAGACCTTTGAGTCAGGTGCATTCAGCCCGAATGGGTTCAAAGCTCCGGAGTGATTTATCTTCATTTGGGAACCGCTTTCAAACACTACCGCATTGCTTATACCAATGGTATTAAACATATTTCCTGGGCAAAGCTGGCTGAAAATTGAGCCTGATCTGAATCTTATAGCCATTGCGTCTGCAGCGTTTAAATAATGTGCTATAGAGCCTTCAAATATAAAATTGCCGTAGATTGATGCTGTTGTGCCTGTGCCTAAATAGAAATTGAGCGCCGGGTCATTTCCGAATATTCTAAGGCTTGAACCGCTTTCAACAACCAGATCCTCACCGGCTGACCCTTTTATTGTCACTAACTTGGCATTTCCGGAAGCAGGTGAAAGCACCAGGTTTGTATTATTCCTAACTATCAGCTGTCCAATTGTTACCTGGTATACGTTTGTAACGTTCAGATTGCCTGAGTTTTCAAATACAAGAATATCTGTCACAAGACCAATCTGTCTGAAAGGTGTCCAGTTACCGGCCGTTGAGAAACTTGAGTTAACTGAACCATTCCAGGTATAAATGGTTTGCGCTTCAGATACATTTCCGAAAACAAAAAGAAGAAGTGATAACGAAAAGAGTTTAAGCAGTTTATTCATTTGAAAAGATTAGTTTTTAAAAGTTTTTTAATCTTCTCTGCGTATTCCCTGACTAATTTTGATATACAAAGATAGCTGGTATTTGAGTTAAAAGTCTATATGTTTAAAGAGTATATATGAAAATGGGCTATAAACCGAATTCTACATTGTTTTACGGTATAAATCTACTAGTTGAAACAAGGTAGGAGGTTTGTAGGAAGAAAAAGCTTAAAATTAATGAAAAACGCCGCTTTTTAAGCGGCGTTAGCAGTAACAATACGAAGGAGAAACAAGAATTATTCCGGCATATTGCTGATATTTCCTGAAATTTATTTTGTAAGGATCATTTTATTTACTTTGGTAATGCTGTTTGAACCGTTTTCTACATTAAGTCTGTAAAAGTACACTCCGCTTGAAAGATTTGAAGCATTGAACTGTACACTATGTTTGCCTTCGTGCTGGTATCCTGAAAAGAGGGATGCCACTTCTTTACCCGTGATATCGTAAACTTTTACACTTACATTCGCGTTAAAAGGAAGTTCGTAATTTATTACAGTCGAAGGGTTAAACGGATTTGGATAGTTCTGCATCAGTGAAACACTTCTGGGTTTGCTTCCTGTAAATACCAGGTTTGCTGGCGCTGATTCTGTCCAGCTTGCTCCGCCATCAACTGTATAGATCTCCTTGCCTTCATTTCCGGTTGAAATTCCTATATAAGAATCGTAGAATGATACTGCATGAAAATCATAATCATCCAGCCCGGGATCCTTTGCGCTCTGCTGCCATGAATATCCGGCATCCTCTGTCCTGAGGATTATTCCGTTTGTACCCGTAAGCACTCCGGTATTGGCGTCAAAGAACACTACATCCTTGAAGTCCGATTCATACATCAGGCCGTTCGGGCCGTACCATGTTTCGCCGCCATCATTGCTCAGGAAGACCGATCCGCCATCACCTACCACGCAGATATTGCTTTCATCAATTGCTTCAATTGCGTTAAAATTCTGCGTTGTAAAACTTGTGTTCAGTAAACTCCACGTTGCGCCGCCATCAAAAGTTTTAAGAACAACGCCGTTTTCACCAGTCATGTATCCAATATTAGCAGAGTACAGCTTCACGTCATTTATCCTGCTTGATGTTGGTACGGTTGAGCGCTCCCAGGTTTCACCTGCGTCAAACGAAAAGTATACCAATCCGCTATCGCCGCAGACAACGGCACTATTACCGTTTAGTTCTATATCGTAAAAATTAACTGTAGTTCCCGGCAGTATAATATCCCAGGTCGTACCAAAATCTATTGAACGCAGCACAACTCCGTTTTCACCGGCCGCAAGTGACACGCCATTTTTGATAGATGTTCCATACAGAACATTGGTAATGTTTGTTGATTGTTCAACCCAGTTTAATCCGTTATTTGTAGTTCTCATAATCAGCCCGTTTTCGCCGACTATGGAAACAGTTGTTGGGTTTTCAAATTTCACTGAATATTCATTGAGAAGAGGGTTTTGTGAAAACAATGCTGCTGAAAGCACCAGTAAAAGGGTTAATGATCTTAAAGTAAGTGTGAACATTTTTGCATCCTCCGTTTAGGGTTTGTTTAATAAAGAGTTATTGTTTCTGCTTTTTTTCTTGTTTTATTGTTTGATTTTTGCTACATAGGGAAAACTAACTACACAAAGTTAGCTGAAAGCGTGTAGAGAGGCAATAACGAAAATCGTTAATTATGAAAGTATGTAAAAAGCCGGACAGTTTGGCTGGCCGGCTTTTTAGTTACGCCATAGCTTTTCTATTTTACAAGTACCATTTTCATAGTCCTGCTAATAGCTGCATTATCGGTGGTGAGAGTTATTCTGTAGAAATAAATCCCGGAAGATATACTGCTGCCATCAAACAAAACGGTGTGAAAATCTGAGTTTTGATACCCATTGACCAGCTCCTTAACAACCTTACCGGTTACATCAAATACGGTTAAATTTACATGTCCCGCAAAGGGAAGTGCATAATCTATCCTGCTGAGAGGATTAGAAGGATTTGGATAGTTCTGACTTAAAGAAAATTCAAACGGTTCAGCGATCGTAACAGATTCTGTATTTGCAGGATAAAAGTATTCAAAATTTCCATTATAGTCAACTTGTTTCAGACGGTATTTGTACATTCCGGCTTTAAGCCTGTTATCCTGGTATTCATAATTCCTGGTCTCGTTTACTGTTCCGCTGCCATGTACAAAGCCTGCCTTATGCCATTCTGCAGAAGTACTGCTTCCAAACTCTGTGCGCTCAATCTCGAAACCTGCGTTGTTTATTTCATTCAGCGTGCTCCAGTTCAGAACAGCAGTCCTTCCAAGTTTGTTCAAGCTGAATGAGCCAAGTGTAACAGGCAGGGGAGT
>JBHEKV010000019.1:0-24805 GCA_041859235.1 Ignavibacteria bacterium
GTATAGAACAAATGCACAGTCAAGAGTGATAGAAGATGCATTAAGAACTAATTCCATTCCGTATATTATTGTTGGCGGTGTAAAATTCTACCAGCGCAGGGAAATTAAGGATGTACTAGCATACCTGAAGGTACTTGTGAACCCCAAAGATGATGAGGCTATGACCCGCATACTTAAGCTTCGCGAGGGCATTGGTGACCAAACCGTGGAAAAACTGAAAGCAATGGCAAAGGAAATTGCCAAATCAATTGCCGAAGTGCTGCTTGCGATGCTCGAAGATAAAAACGCCGAAGGCGATAAAGCAAAACGCAGAACCAAGATCGAAAATGAACTTATCCGTGTAGCTGAAATAATTAAAAAATATAATGAAGTAAAAGAGGGACTCTCACCAAGTGAACTTGCCAGAAGCATAGTTGATGAAATTGGCATACTGCGTGAATTGAGGAATGACGGCACGGATGAATCTATGGACAGAATGTACAACGTGCAGGAATTGCTCTCGGGTATTTCTGAATATACCGATAACACCGAAGGCGCAACGCTGGAAGGATTCCTGCAGGAAGTGAGCCTTGTCACAGATATTGATAAATATGATACAGATAAAAACGCCGTTACACTCATGACGACGCATTCAAGCAAAGGACTGGAGTTCCCGGTGGTGTTTATTACGGGACTCGAAGACGGGATATTTCCGCTATCGAGCTCAATGATGGAGCAGGAAGAAATGGAAGAAGAGCGGAGGCTCTTCTATGTTGCAATCACACGCGCTATGCAGAAGCTGTATATGACCTACGCGCTTCAGCGTTACCGCTTTGGTAACGTAAGCTACCAGATGAAATCGCGTTTTATTAATGAAATTGATACATCAAAGCTTGAATACCTGAAAAGCTCAGTGATGACAAGGCATAAGGGCCGTTCACACCAGGAAGAAGGCACTTCGATAAAGTATGAGTTCTATAACAATAAATCGAGTGATGATGTGTTGAATGATATTTTCCGGGAGGATCTGGGAGTAAAAAAGGGAAGTGTGGTTTTCCATAATAATTTCGGTAAAGGTAAAGTAATAGATGTTTCAGGCAGGGGAGATGCGAAAAAAGCGTCTATCCATTTTGATAAAGTTGGAGTGAAGAATATTATTCTGAAGTACGCTAATCTTACTATCAAATAGCAAATATCAGATAACAAATACCAAAAACCAAATAACAACTATGTCATTTTATTTGTTAAAAACAGAACCTACAGTTTATTCATACTCTGATTTAGAGCGTGATAAAAAAGCCGTGTGGGATGGCGTTACAAGTCCGGGGGGACTGTTCCAGATCAAAACCGCGCGCAAGGGTGATGTTGCATTCATTTATCATACCGGCGGTGAAAAGCAGGTGGTCGGAATATGTGAAATAACCACTGATCCGTATGTTGACCCAAAGGCAGGCAACCCGAAAATTTTTATATTCGATATTAAACCTATACGCAGGCTGCCCAACCCCGTAACACTTGAGCAGATAAAAAAAGATAAACGCACATGTGATTCAAGGATAGTAAGAGAAGCAAGACTTTCTGTTCAGCCCGTTGATGAAAAAGTATGGAATGCCATACTGCAAATGTCAGGACTCGAGCCAAATACAGTGTTTTCAAAAAATGGGAAATAGAATTATATTTGTAATATTATTTCAATAAAAAAACTAAAAGCTTAATCATGGCAGATAATTATTCATTTGATATAGTTTCGGAAATTGACTGGCAGGAAGTTGATAATGCCATCAATCAGACCCGGAAAGAAATACTTTCAAGGTACGATTTTAAGGGCTCAAAAAGCACTATTGATTATTCCCAGAAAGATAAAACTATTACAATTCTGGCTGATGATGATTACAAATCAAAAGCTATTATTGATATGATGCAGAATAAATTCGTAAAGCGCAGTATCCCCCTCAAATCTCTGAAATATAAACCGCAGGAAGAAGCCGGCGGAAACATGGTCAGGCAGATAGTTGAGGTTCAGCAGGGCATTAACAAAGAAAATGCGAAGCTGATAGTAAAAATTATCAAAGATTCAAAAATTAAAGTTCAGGCAGCAATACAGGATGAACAGGTAAGGGTTTCCAGCCGCGATAAGGACCTTTTGCAGGAAGCAATTGCGCTTGTGCGCGGTGCTGAGCTTGATTTTGCGGTACAGTTTACAAACTACAGATAATTTTCAATGTGCAATTAGCAATGAACAATGAACAATTAAATAATAAAGAATGACTCGTCTTTTAAAAACATGCTGTATTTTAACACTATTGCTCATTGCTCATTGCTCATTATTAATTGCTCAAGCCAGGCTTGATGTGATATACATTGATGCCGGTCACGGAGGGAAAGATCCCGGCACGATAGGCGATAAAACCGGCGTTCAGGAAAAAAATATCGTATTACCCATCGCTATGAAGCTTGGCAAAATGATAGAAACTAAATATCCCGATATTAAAATAATTTATTCCCGTACAACTGATGAGTTCTCGCAGGTGAGAGACAGGACCATCGCAGCCAACAATAACAGGGCAAAACTCTTTGTGAGCATTCACGCCAACCATAAAAAGATGGAAGAAAGCGATAAGAAAGGATTTGAGATCTACCTGCTGAACAAAGAAAGATTCCCCGAAGCGGTCGAGTTTACCATGAAACAGAATTACCAGATAGCGTTCGAGCAGTTTGGTAAAGATACGCTTGATAATTTTATTTTTTCAAGTCTCGCTCACGCCGGTTACACCAGGTTTAGTGAATACCTTGCTTCTATAATTGAAGTAAACATGCTGGATCATACAGAGCTTGAATCAAGAGGAGTGTACCAGGCCGGCAATTGGGTTACGCTTGGAGCCTCAATGCCCTCAGTGCTGGTTGAAACAGGATATCTTTCTGACCCGAACGACGAAATATATCTATCAAGCGATAAGGGGCAAAATGAAGTTGCCATAGCATTGTTTACAGCTTTTCAGAACTACAAAGTCCTTTACGAAGCGCAATAAATCATTGATTTACATTCAATTAAGTACATACTTTTAGGAATAAGGTTGCAATTACCTTATTTAGCTATTATATTTACAGTTAAGGTTATCATATAAACCAATATTTTAATAACTATGAGTAACTACATTAAATATATAGCAGTCTTAGCTATATTAATATTTGTTGCAGGCTGTACCAAAGAGCGTGACGAAACCAGTAAGACCAGTTTTCAGATTCTTGCCGATAAAGAAAAAGAACTCAATGATCGTGAAGCAAGAGTAAAGCTTAAAGAAATAGAGCTTGAAGAGCGCGAAAAGAAGCTTGGCATGGTTGAAAACAATTCAAACCCCAATATTCCTACTGATACCGGTACTGTTTCAACGCAGAATATGACCCAGGTTCAAAAAGATTCTGTTAAGAAAGTAGAAGCTGAAAAAAAGAAAGAAAAGAAAAAAGAGATCCAGAAAGAAATAACCCAGAAGTTCGAAAACCCGACATCAACGGTCAAAGATTATTATGAATATATTCAGCGCGGAATAAATGAAACGGGTAATTTTGAAACCAATATGAAAAAGGCGCAGAAGTATTTTCCCTCAAGACCCGTTGATAAACTTAAATCAGGTTACCGCAATACCAAGCAATTCACAATTGTTGAAGAGCCTAAAGTATTAAGCCAGAAGGATAACAAGGCAAGTGTTGTATCAAAAGTGAAACAAACCCAGGTAGTAAAAAAGGACGGTAAGGATACCGAAGTAACAAAAACATTGACCGTAACGTATAATCTTACAGCCAACAAAAATGGTGAGTGGGTAATAACAGGAAACTCTGTAAAGGAAGATTAATTTCTATTGCATATTAGTGCCAAAACCCCGCTCAAAGCGGGGTTTTTTGTTTTACTTTGTACTGATAAGTTCATTAAATTTACTTAGCAGCCAGTCTGATTCAGGTATAGGGGAATTCTTCTTAAGCTCATTTATAGTCTTTTCAATTTCAGCAACAGGCGGGCGATTTTCGTAGTGTTTCCATAAAATGCTGTAAAAATCAAGAAAATAATTTGTTTTTGCTCTCCGCATATCGTTCAGGTTCTCATCCCGTTTCACATATTTTCTGAATGAAATGGATGCTTCCCTGGCAATTTCATAATTTTTCAGTTCAAAATGATTTTTCAGGATCAGGAATTTTAAGTGATACCTGAACATATACGTGTTGGTTTTTATCTTAGATGACTCTCTTAAGGATAAACCGAAATTTCCTTTCTCAAATTCAATTTGCGAGCTGCAAAGGGCTTTAATATTCTTCCTGTGTGATGGCTGGACTATTTCGATGTTTCTGTTCAGGAATTCACCTGCCTCTGCTATCTTTCTCAGTTCAAAAAAATTGGAAATTATATTGAGGAAAATATCACTCCTGAAATAATTCTCACCGCTTAATATGTACAGCCGGTACTTGATATATATTCCGTAATTACCATTCAATTCCACTCTTATCCACTTATCCTTCTTTATCCGCTTTTTTCTCACGCAGTAATTGATCAGGTTAATAACAACGGTCCTTTTAGTACCTTCGTTGAACCTATCGATATTTTTTACAACATACCGCTTGAAATCATGGTAATATTTTTCATCATCAAAGTTCTTAAATGCCAAAAATGCCAGGTAATATGCATTCAGTACGTTTTTACTGGCAAAGTCATTTTTTAATATATATTCAAACAGGGCATGTATGTTAAAGTTCTTCAGGAACTCATTTCCAAGATCTACTTCAGTTTTGGTATTGAACCGGCTCTTGTTGGAAAGGTTATCCTGGAATGAAAGAAAAAGATCAGATAAGAAGTAAAAAATTATGTATTCTGTTCTTTTGAAAATGTCCAGGGCTATCTTCTGCTGAAGACCCCTTTCGAGATGAAACATTACATTCTTCCATACAGCAAGATGCTTTTCAAGGAAGTAATCGTAATGAAGATCATCTGTTTTGTAGTATGTATCATCAAGGTAAACATTATACTGCTCCATTTTTGATATAAAAAGATTATCAATTTTCCTGCTGTCAAATTCATCAAGCAGCAATTTGCTGAATACAATTTCATTTTTATCAGCTGCAGATAGTACTATGAATCTTTCTGTTTCTTTGTAAAGGTCACTAAACAATTTCCTGAGCTTTCTGTCATCATATGGTTTACCCGGGTAAACAGATCTATAGAGAGTTTCTTTAGTTAATTTGCTGCTTTCAAAATCGGGAAAATACTTTTTCAATCCTGAAAACAGCTTTACCAGATTCTTATTCGAATTAAGAAATGGTGAATCAAGATATTTGACAAATCCTGAAATTTCCTTTTTACTGAAGCTTTTAACTATATCTATCGCTTTACTTTGTATCATTTAGCATTACTAATATTTTCACAATTTAACATATCATGGGATAAAAAAACAGCAAAAAATCAAAAAATTTGGACAATAGTGAATAATTAACTGCATTATGTAGTTTTCACAATCAATAAAACATCCTTTTGAAAAATGTTAATTCAAGCGTAGATTTGCCATTATAATGTTCAGCGAATTCATGCTGTCACTTGTTTTATGGCGGAAACTATAAAAGTGTTCCTGAGTTTTCTACAAAAAAATTTAATAAAAAAATGGGGATGTTGAAAATATATTATTTAATAACAACAGATAAATTAAAGGGAGCAAAAATGAAAAGTTTAAAAGTTACAGTCACGGTCTTATTGATGATCATTTCCATGAGTTATTCTTTTTCGCAGGATAATTACCAGCAGTTACCGCCGGAAGCAGATAGTTACGGTTCAGGTTCAAATAACGGGATACTTGGCAATCTTGGCGGCGCCGGAAAGTATTGTGCAATACCACACAACAGTATTATGAACCCGGCCATCACAGGTTCTGTTGAAGCGTGGGTGTTTTTGACCGCATACAATGAATCTACTTCCTGCATTGTGCAAAAAGGCTCGTCGTTCTTCTTTGGCATAGGCAGTAACGGGATAAATCACAAACTTTTCCTGAATACAAACGGAACGGTTTTCTCTTCCAATGATGCTGTCCCTGTAAACAGGTGGGTTCATGTAGCGGCATCGTGGCTGCAGGGCAGCCCCAACTCACTGGTTACATTTACAATTGACGGAAATTCAAACGGAGCCCAGTCACTGGCATCAACATGGAGCAATAACACTGATTCGCTTACCATTGGCGGAAGCCGCCTGATACCGGGTGCGTTCTTAAACGGCTTTGTTGATGAAGTGAGACTTTGGAACACAACGCGTTCTGCTTCGGATATAGCAAGGACAAGGTTTATCGGTGTAGGCGATGGACCTGCAGCCAACCAAAGCGGAGCACTTACTTCCAACGAAGATTATAAATACCTGCTTGCTTCCTGGACGTTTAACCTTGGCGGACTGGTATACGAAGATATCAATAATCTGGTTGGCGCATTCAGGGGAGGCACCGCTGTTGTGTTTACCAATATTCCCGGACAGCCTGTACCGTATAACCTCGCTATGTACTTTCCGGGTAATATCAACAGTCACCTCAGAGTTCCTTCGAACAGTGCTTTTAATCTTACAGGCGGCGGAACAATTGAAGCGTGGGTTTATGGTAACCTGCCGGGAGGTTATACAGTAGTTTCAAAAGGCGCCACTCAGGCAGCTACAACTTTCAGGTTATACATACAAGGCAGCGGACTTGTCAGCTTGCAGTTAGGAAACTCATCTGTTTCAGCGGGCTTGATCCAATTTCAAAAATGGAACCATATTGCGGTTTCATGGACAGGTGCCGGAGGTGGCAATTACTCTGTGAAATTTTACATAAACGGAAGGTTTATAAACCAGTTATTATTACCCACAATTATCCCTATCACAAACGATCCCGTCAGAATTGGCAACTTGCAGTGGGATGCGAATAACAACTTCAGCGGTTATATGGATGAAATGAGAATATGGTCAAGAGAAATGACACAAATTGAAATAAGGGCTAATATGTTCAATTCAGTAAGGTCACAGACACTTATCGGACCGCTTGTGGCTGCATGGGATTTTGAAGGCAACCTCAACAACATTTCATCTACTTCGGGAATTAACGGAACATTCAATACGGGTGCTCCGAACACTTGCCGGTTCAGCGGTTACCTGAATGAAACAACTACAGGCCCTGTTTCAGATGTATTTGACGCTCATCCGACAACTTTGAACAGGAAAGAAAATCCTTCTAATCCGTTTCCCGGGGGATATTCGCTGAAAGTACCAGACCAGGTTATAACCGCCGGGTCTACTGTATATGATACCATCTACATTCCCGGTAATGTAAGCATGAACGCGGTTGAAGTTTTTCTATCTGTTCAGCAGCCTAACATTGCCGGTATAATTGCAAAAGTTAAAGCTCCTAACGGACAGGAAAGATCACTTGTTAGCATAAACGGCGGACAGGGTAACAGCATATTAACTTTTTTTAAAGACGGGTCACCGCTTCTAAATACTTTTAATGCTCCATGGTCTTATTTAGCTGCACCATACAATGCTTTTAATCTTTTCGGGCTCAGCTCGCCGCAGGGTAACTGGATACTAAGCGTTCAGAACACTGCAGGACAGCCTGAAGGCAGGCTGCTTGGATGGGGACTTAGAATTAATAATACCGTAACAGGTGTTCAGCCTGTAACAGGTGTGACTCCCGAAAGATTCAGCCTGCGGCAGAATTATCCCAATCCGTTTAATCCGGTTACAAACATTGAATTTTCAGTTCCTAAAGAATCAAAAGTTAAACTGAGGGTTTTTGATGTGCTGGGTAAAGAAGTGATGACTCTGGTAAATGAAAATATGGCATCCGGTAACTACAAAGTTTCTGTTGACGCATCCTTACTTTCCAGCGGCACATATTTCTATAAAATGGAATCTGAAGGTTATTATGAGATCAAGAAAATGATCCTCATAAAGTAATATTGCGCACCTTTAAATACTATTGGAATTAAGTGCAGGTAGTAATTTATGATTAAGATAAGTTAAACTGTATTAAAATGCACACATCAATGGTTAACATAGTAAGATTATCAGATATAAATTCCGCAGGCAGGGGAATTTAAACTGATGCAAATGAAACAAATCCGGGTAAGTGATATCCTTGGGTAAAGAACAAATGATATCGTGATCCCCGGGGAATACTTTTGGCAGCTGTTCTCCATTGTTGATCGTATCCGGCATTGAAGTACCTTCTGCTGATATTTCTTTATATCAGCAGAAGGGAAACAATGTTCAGATGATAAATTTTACATTTTAGGCAAACAAATGCAGGAAAGAAAAATATTATACGTACAGGCAGTGGTCTTGATCTGCATTATAATCATAAGGATCTCGCTATCAGTTTTTTTTGCTTGATCCGGCAATCAATCATAAGCAGAAAAGAGGTAAGGAAAATATGAAAAAGAAGAAACAAACGGTTACCGCAAAGATCGAAACACCGGAGGCAAAACATGAACTGCAATCAGATAATGTTTACAGGGATGAGCCGCTTAAAAAAAAGAACAAGAAGCTGCCTATACTAAAAGGTTACCTGCAGCTGCATGAATTGTGCTGAGTTTTAGTGAACCTATCACTTATTCATTTTTTAATGAAATTACACTTCAAAAAGCACCCTCGTGTGATGATAATTCCCCTGGTCAAAAGCAGGTATAATAGCCTGCTTTTTGTATTTTTAAGCAATTCTCGGGTATTTTTTCATAAAAATTTAATCCTTATTTTTGAACTTCCCACAATAAATATTTAATTTTTAATATAGAAAGCATATAATGAGCGTTTTAGTAGGTAAAAACACAAGGTTAATGGTGCAGGGCATAACCGGCTCCGAAGGTTCATTTCATACAAGACAGATAATCGAATACGGCACAAATGTTGTTGCCGGTGTCACACCCGGAAAGGGCGGAACACTCTTCGATGAGAAAGTACCCATCTTTAATACATGTAAAGAGGCAGTTGAAAAAGCCGGAGCAAATACTTCTGTTATATTCGTTCCGCCGGCATTCGCACTCGATGCGATACTGGAAGCCGCCGATTCAGGTGTAGATGTAATTGTGACAATTACCGAAGGTATCCCTACCAAAGATATGATCACAGCAAAAAACTATCTGGAAGATCTCAATAAGTCAGGAAGAAATATCAGGATGATAGGTCCTAACTGCCCGGGAATAATTACACCCGGCTTCTGTAAGATAGGTATAATGCCCGGATTCATTCATTTGCCCGGCAGGGTTGGGCTTATCTCAAGAAGCGGAACCCTGACTTATGAAGCTGTTGCACAGCTTACAGCTTTGGGACTTGGGCAATCAACCTGCATAGGCATTGGCGGTGACCCAATAATAGGCACAAACTTTATTGATGCGATGAGGCTCTTTAATGAGGATAAAGATACTGATGCTGTAATTATGATTGGTGAGATCGGCGGAAATGCTGAAGAAACCTGCGCAGAATACGTTAAGAAGTATATGACAAAACCGGTGGTCGGATTCATAGCAGGAAGAACAGCACCTCCCGGAAGAAGGATGGGGCATGCAGGCGCAATCATAGCAGGCGGAAAAGGCACTGCTGAAGATAAAATAAAAGCGATGCGCGAAGCGGGAATTTATGTTGCTGAATCACCCGCGGAAATGGGATCGATGGTTAAACTTGCACTGGATGAATTCAAAGCAAAAAAAGCAAAGTCAAGATCAGCTGCTAAGAAGAAAGCCAAAAAATCGAAAGCCTCAAAGCCGAAAGCCGCTGTAAAGAAGAAATTAAGCGCGGTAAATAAGAAAAAAAAACCGGCTAAGAAGATCAAAGTTTCCAAAAGTTCCAAACCAAAAGCAAAAAAGCAGGTAAAGAAGAAAAAGAAATAAACCGCATTAAATTATTTAAATAATTCACCGGAGGTTTAATTGAATTACACTATCATTCGCATCAAGAATGCCAGATTCTACGCGCACCATGGAGTGCTTGATTCTGAAAGAATGAGCGGCGGATTATTTGAAATTGACGCTGAAATGACCTGTGATGTAACAGAAGCTGAAACAGAGGACAACCTTAAGAAAACTCTGGATTATGAAAAAGCTTATAATTTCATAAAAGAAGTTGTTTCAAGCGAAAAGTTTTTTCTGATTGAAGCTCTGGCTTACAGGATAGCCCTTAAAATAATTAAGAATTTTGAAGTGGTGCAGAAAGTTGTGATTAAAGTACGTAAACCTTCTCCGCCGCTGGGCGGATTAACGGAGTATGTCGAAGTTGAACACTCCGAATACAGGCGAGCAGAAAAACAGGAACCTTCTTAGTTATGGCAATGCTGGCTGTTCTTGGTTTCGGTTCAAATAAAGGAAGCAGGTTAAGGAATATAAATTTTGCTGTCAGAACTCTTGCGTTAAATAAAGAATTGAACCTGCTAAAGGTATCAAGTATATACGAAACCGAGCCATGGGGTTTTAAAAAACAAAAAAGCTTCTATAATTGTACAGCGGTATTTTTATGCAGACTGACGCCTGCTGAACTATTGGAAACTGCCAAGCTGACTGAAAGAAAAGCCGGTCGTACCGGAAGCCAAATGTGGCAGGCCAGAGAACTTGATATTGATATTCTGTTTTATGGCGGCGAGATTATTGTTAAAGAAGATCTTATTATTCCGCACCCTTATCTGCATTGCAGGAATTTTGTATTAAAACCGCTTGTTGATATTATACCCGGGTACAGGCATCCCGTTCTGAAAAAAAGTGTATTTAGCCTCTATGGCAGCAGCAAAGATAATTGCAAAGTAAAAGAGATCATTAGATTTGTTAAGTAACTACAATAATTCCGGGTTAAGTTATATTGCAGTGGAAGGCGTTATTGGAGCCGGAAAGACCTCTATTGCCCGGATGCTTGCTGAAAGGCTTAATGCCAAACTTATACTCGAAAATTTTGAAGATAACCCTTTCCTTGAAAAGTTCTATATTAAACCCGAAGAGTACGCCTTCAGAACTCAGATGTTCTTTTTGCTTGAAAGGTACACTCAATTACAGGAAGTGCATCAGAAAGAGCTTTTTCAGAATTTTGTCATTAGTGATTATATATTTGAAAAGGATAAGATATTTGCATATCTGAACCTCAGCGATGACGAACTGAAAATATATGAACAAGTTGTTACAGGTCTTGATAAAGGTATTGTTATCCCTGACCTGGTTATTTACCTGCAGTCTTCTGTTGATAGGCTCATGTCAAATATAAGGAAAAGAAGCCGTGAGATAGAAAAGGAAATTAGCGAAGAGTATATAAACAGTCTGAATGAGGCTTATAATTATTTCTTTTCCAGATACAAAGCTACAAAAATAATGATCGTGAACTGTGAAGAGACCGATTTTGTAAATAACCCGTCTGATTTTGATGAACTGGTTAATGAAGTATTCAAATCAGATCTTTCTGCGGTAAAATATTATAATCCTTCTCTCAGGAAAGCGGCCCAATAATGAAATATGTTGTAATAGCGGTTCTGGTGTACATTGCATATTTCTTCTTAAGAAGGATCCTTAGGAACGTAACTTCCGCGCAAAAGAGCCAGCCTGCCCGGAATCCCCAGAAGAAGACATACGATGTGAATATGATACAGGACGCAGAGTACCGCGAAGTTAAAAAAGATTAAATTGAAAACAATTGAGCAGAACCGAAAAAGTAATTGGTGATTTTGGCTTAAAAGTTTTTAAAGGATTTGTGCTTGAAAAAGATATTACACCCTCTCCAGAAATGTTTAATGATATCAGGAATATTTTAATTGTAGTAAGGCATCAGCTTGGTGATATGCTTTGCTCTGTTCCTATGCTTAAGGCTGTACGAAACAGGTTTCCGGAAGCTGAGATAACGCTTGTAACAAAACACTCTGCGGGTTACAAAGAGATCTTCGAAGATAATAACCCCCCGGCAAACAATGTTCTGCTTTTCGAGCACGGTCTTGAAAATTTTGTGAACACAATTAAACTGATACGTGATAAAAAACCTGAGCTTGCAATTGTGCCTTCATCAGTCATATTTTCTGCAACCAATCATTTTCTGGGTTATTATTCACAGGCAAAATTCAGGGTTGGTGTCAGGTCAAAGGACTTTGAACCGAATAAGATCGGATATACACTGAATATTAAAAATGATTTTTTATGGGACTCAAAAAAAGTACACCAGATAGAAAGAAACCTTGATGTCATCCGTCAGATAGGAATTTCCGCAGAGCAGAATTCTATCAGTTTGACAGTGAATTCCAAACAAGATCATTTTGCGGAAGAATTTTTCCGTGCGAATTTTCCTGATTCCTCAAAAAAAGTGATTGGCCTGCACCCGGGAGCAGCTAAAGAAGGAAATATATGGCCTCAGGAAAAATTTGCAGAGCTGATGGAGCGGCTGTACATCAGCACGAGGGCATATTTTTATATTTCCGAAGGTCCGGCTGATACTAAGACCGTTAGCGGACTTGAGATGATATTGAAACAAAAATTTTCGCATATTCCGTATGCGAAGTACTGCGGTGAAATCATGAATAATGCTGCAAATATCAGCAAAACTGCGCTGTTTATTTCAAATGATACAGGTATTATGCATTTAGCTTCAGGATTTGATATTCCGGTAATTGGACTTTTTGGACCGACCAAAGCATATGAATGGGGTCCGGTAGGCAGGAATAAAGCATCAATTCAGGCATCAGGCGGTAACATAAAAAATATTGAAATAACAGATGTTTTTGAAACTTGTATGTCCTATTTATCTGTTTAAAACATTATATTTAGCGTAAATTCAGGCTTTTTTACGGGTTCATTTTGTCTTGACATTTCTTACTTAGCAATATATATTGCTTTAAAAGAGGGTAAAATTTATAGAATAATTGTTAGAGGTTTTAATTTCGGTTTTATAATACGGATACCGCTAGCAATTTTTTTATAGAGGATTTTATAAAGCCGAATTGAACTATTTATTCAATTTCGGTTTTTTTATTTAAATTAACTAAATTTTAATAGAATGAAATCATTCAAAAATTCCCTGATTGCTTTAATTATTCTTACCTGTGTAAACATATTTGCACAGGGTGGTGACCCATTCACCAAAAGCCCCTCTAATAACGATAAGAAAACTCCTGAAATGAGCGACTATCTCTTTGGAGAGGTCTCACAGGATTACAGGATCATTTCTTCAAATTCATCATATATAGAATTTGAATATTACCCTGCAAATGTTAACACTCAGAAGTTCACTTCAAACAGTGAGTATTTCTCTGTTTATGAATTTCAGTACGGACTTGATAAACCAATTACACTTGGCGGCAGCCCTGACCTGAAATACAGAAGCCTGTCAGTATTCCTGCCATCTGAGCGCAGCAACACAATACAGGTGATTGATTATGATATGAAGGAAGAGCAGAACGTAAATATTGCGCCCGTTCCGCAGGTTGCACTTTTTAATCCTAACATCCGCGGTTTCGAAAATGTTTTTTATACCTATAACAAATCAGCAGAATATTCACAAAATAAATATCTCCCTGAAAAATTTGTTAGCCTGGATGGGGTTGGTCCCTTAAGAGACGCCGTTACTGGCAATGTTGTTATTTATCCTTTTCAGTACAATCCGGTTACAAAAAGTGTAAGGTATTATTCAAGGATCCGCGTAAGGGTTACATTTGGAGAATCGCCGGTAGCATTAAATCGTCCGCGCAGCAAAGAAGAAATAGCTTTGCTTTCTAACAGCGGAATTAATTTCAATAATGCGGCTTCGTGGATGAACCCGAAATTGAGAAATGCTTTTAAGGACAGGCTTGTAACCAGCAGTGTATTGGCTACCGGAGACTGGTATAAACTTGAGATAAAAGATAACGGTGATGGAACAAGCGAAGGTATCTATAAAATTACCAAAAGCTTTCTTGAAGGCGCAGGTATAAATTTATCAGGTATTGATCCTAGAACGATCAAGATATACGGCAATGGCGGCAATCTGCTGCCTGAAAGAATGGCTGTTTCGCGTCCTGAAGACCTTGTTGAAAACGCGATATATATAGAAGGCGAAAATGATGGAGTTTTTAATAATGATGATTATATCCTCTTTTACGGTAAGTCAATTAATCCGTGGGTGTATGATTCAGTAAACAGCACTTATAATCATGTTCTGAATTATTATTCACGTGCTAATTATTATTGGATTTGCTTCAATACTTCTAACAACGGTAAACGAATGGTTTTAACACCTTCTGAAACCGGAAACCCTGCGGTTGTACCTTCATCTTTCACTGAGAAAATATTCACCGAACCTGAAGAAGATAACCTGATCAATGAAGGAAATTTGTGGCTTAGTTTTGGCAGGAACCCGGGACAATCAATTGACTGGAATACAACTCTTACCGGACTTGAAGGCGGTTCAGATATATTATACAGGGTAAAGCTGGCACAAAGAGTGTTATGTTCGAATTCAGGCTATTTCCAGGTGAAAGATGATTATTCAAATATGTCCGAATTTCTTTTCAGTCTGAATTGCGTTGTTGCAGGATTTAATGAATGGATAGATACACAGACCAGGACATTTATTGTCAACCAGTCACAGAAAACTAACGGGGAGCAGGTGAAGCTTCGCTCAACTTTCTATGCAACAAACGGAGAGGCCCAGGGATACCTTGATTGGTATGAAATTCTTTACCAAAGAAGGTTTAATTCAGTTTCAGGAGATTTTCTCAGGTTTAATTCACCTGATACAGCGGCAATTGTTGAGTATAATGTTTCGTCATTTTCAAATAATAACATCAGGGTATTTGACGCTACATTGTTTAGTGAAGTCAGAATGATACAGCCTATAACAGCAGTATCATCAAATGTAAAATTCCGGAAAAATGAAACAGGCGGAAATGTAAGCAGATATTTTGTTGTTGGGCAGAATGGTTACAAAACACCTGCATCAATTTCATCCAGGGTGTCAAATCAGAATCTTCACGGGATAACTGACGGAGCGAGTTTTGTTATAATTACACATAAAGATTTTATATCTGCCGCAGAAAGACTGAAAACAAAAAGAGAGCAGGGGGGTACGTCAAATCCTGATTACCTGAAGACTTTGATCGTTACAACTGATCAGATCTATAATGAGTTTTCAGGCGGCGTGCTTGATGCAGTTGGTATCAGAGATTTTGTTAAGTATGCTTATGATAACTGGAGCACAAAGCCTTCATTTGTTTGCCTTATGGGAGATGGCAGTTTTGATTACAAAGGTCTGAGGTCCAGTTCGGGTATTAATTATGTACCTGCCTGGGAGCTTACCAGTCCTGTAATTCACCAGGTACTTGGATTAACAACAGATGATTTTTATGCGAACGTTGTTGATGGCGCGAACCTGATTGATAGACCTGATCTTGCAATTGGCAGAATTCCCGCAAATTCGCTTGTGGATGTGAATTCTTATATAGATAAGATTGACGCATACGAAAACGGTGAAAATAACGGATATTGGAAAAATAAGATGCTCTTTGTTGCTGATGATGAAAAGACGACGGCATCAGGCTGCGAAGGGATATTTCATTTGTCACAATGTGAATCACTTGCAGAGCAGTATACCCCTCCGTTTATTGATAAAGTGAAAGCTTATCTCGCTACTTATCCCACTGTAATTACACCGCAGGGTAGAAGAAAACCGCAGGTCAACTCGGATATTGCAAAGTACTGGACAGATGGTGTATTGAATATCCATTATACGGGTCACGGCAGCCCCGATGTTTGGGCGCATGAATATGTTCTTGAAAAAGATAATATCCTGAGTTTAATAAATAATACAAACAGGTACCCGTTTGTTTCTATTGCGAGCTGCGATATGAGCAAGTTTGATAATCCTTCAAACACAAGTGCCGGAGAGCTTTTCATGATGGCAAACCGAAAGGGCGCTATAGGGACTCTTGCCGCATCAAGACCGGTTTACGCGTCAAGTAATGCCGCTTTAATGTATGTTGTATTCAGTAATCTTTATATTCCCAGGGATACGCTTCTGCTGCAAAAAAGATTTGGAACGGCGATATTCAATACCAAGAACCAGATCTCGTATTCAGATAACGATGCGAAGTATATCCTGATGTGTGATCCAACAATACGCGTGCAAATGCCAAGGTTCAGGTCTCATATCGATAGCATAAGCGGTTTGGCTGGTGATACAATGAAAGCTTTGAGCAGGATAAAGATATATGGATCGGTACTTAGGGCAGATTCCAGCCTGTGGTCTGACTATAATGGAAAGTTAATTCTGAAGATCTATGATGTTGACAGGAATGTTGCTACCCAGGAAGACTGCGACCCTCCTTTGATCCAGAACTTCAGACTGAACGGCGGTATAATATACTCAGGTACCAAATCTGTTCAAAACGGTAAATGGACTGCTGAATTTATTGTACCTAAGGATATTTCATACCAGAACCAGGCCGGCAGGCTCATCAATTATTTTTATAATAACCAATATGATGGTGCCGGCATTAACCGGAATTTTATTGTAGGCGGAATAAATCCAAATGCTGAACTGGATTCTGTTGGCCCTAGGATAAGCATGTTCATGAATACAAGAAATTTCAGGAGCGGTGATGTTGTTAATGAAAATTCCAAATTCATAGCGGATCTGTTTGATGAATCCGGTATAAATACAACAGGCACCCTTGGCCACAAGCTAGAAGGCGTGCTTGATGGAAATGAAAACAATAAGTATGATTTCACCAATTTTTATAACAGCGATACAACATACAAATCCGGAACGCTGGAATATGATTTTGCCGGTCTATCAATTGGAAGGCATTCGCTCAAACTGAGGGCTTGGGATACATATAATAATTCCAGTGAAGCCACAATTGAGTTCGATGTTGCTTCAACAGGTACATTGCAGGTTACGAATATTTATAATTATCCAAATCCATTCAGGGATAATACGGCATTTACTTTCCAGCATAACTATCCCGCAGATATAAATGTTAAAATAAAAGTATATACTGTGGCCGGAAGATTGATAAAAGAGATTCAAAAACCCAATATTTCGGATAAATTTGTAGTTATTGATTGGGATGGGAAAGATCAAGACGGTGAAACATTGGGAAATGGTGTTTATATTTACAAGATTGTGGTGGAATCTGTTGATGGCTTATCTGTTACAAACACAGGTAAACTAGCAGTTTTAAAATAGAAATAGTTAATAATAATATATATCCAGGAGGATTCTTTAAATGTTCAAAATCAAAATGTGCGTACTGGCAGTTTTTGTTGTGCTATCTGGCAGAGTGTTTGCGCAAGGTGAATCTGCTGTCCCCTTCCTATTAATTGGCCCTAATTCTTTGAATGCAGGTATGGGTGAAACCGGTACCGGCATGATCAATGATGCATCCGCCATGTTTTGGAACCCCGCAGGTTTGGGATTCCAGAAAGGTTCGCAGGTATCAATTACTCATTCACCATGGCTCCCGGGACTTGGGCTCTCAGATCTCTTTTATGACTATCTTGCAGGCAAGTATTACATGAAAAAACTTAAAGGTACTCTTGGTGTAAGTATTACTTATCTCAATATCGGTAAGATCATCCAGACAGATGAGTTCGGTAATGAAATTGGCAACTACCAGGCTTTTGATGGTGCGCTTGCAGTTGGCTATGGAACAAAAGTTACAAAGGATCTGGGTGTTGGAGTTGTTACAAGATTCATTTACAGTAAACTTGCTGTTGATCCGGTTGCGGGTGAGCAGGGCACTGGTACAGCTTACGATCTCAGCTTTGATTTATCTATGTTATGGAGACCTACAAAAACAAAAATGAAATTTTTGAACAATAAATTCGGACTCGGTGTAAATTTATCAAACATTGGACCAAAAGTAACGTATGTTGATAACGACCAGGCTGACCCGCTACCGACAAACCTCAGACTGGGTTTTGCTTATGATATCTACCAGAGTGAGTTTAATAATCTGACATTGACAGCTGATTTTGCCAAGCTTTTGGTTAAGAGGAGAGAAGGCGGTGAGTCTGATCCCGTATACAAAGGTATTTTTACATCATTTGGCGGAGGAATTGATAACGTAATGAAATCGATCCAGTCATCAGTTGGCGCGGAATATTGGTACGGTAATCCTAAACTTATCGGCCTGCGCGGCGGATTCTTCTATGAAGATCCGGATAGAGGAAAAAGAAAATTCATCACACTTGGCGCAAGCATCAGGTACAGCATGTACGGCTTTGATTTCAGTTACATCAATACAATAGAAGAGAATCATCCGCTTGCAAATACTTTGAGATTTACTCTTTCTGTGAATTTCGGTCAGCCCGAAACTACAGTAAAGAAACCTGAAGAAAAGAAAACAGAAGAACAACCCCAGAAATAATTAAATGATCATATCAAGTTCGCTAATAAAAGTGCGGATACTAACAGCAGTAATGCTGTTAGTATCCGTTAGTTTTTTTGTACATCAAAAGCCTGTTTTTGCACAGGCAAATAATCTGCTTAACAGCAAAGTTGCAGGTAAGCAGCTTATGCTTACACACCCGATAAACTATCACCCGCAGGAACGGACAGAGAGTCTGTACAATAATATGATGTTCCGTTCAGCCGTGCCTGAAACACTGAATGTTTACGCAATCAGGGTTCAGTTTAAGCCTGATAATAATTCACAGACCACAGGAGATGGGAGATTTGATGTCTCAAGCAATTATCCTGATTCGGTTGACGCCCCGCCTCATGACAGTTTGTATTTTATTCATAAACTCGAGTTCCTGAAAAATTATTATTACAAGTCTTCAAAAGGCAGGCTGATAGTAAATTATGTTTTGCTGCCAAGTGTCAGAAATCTGCCGAATGAAATGGAAGTCTATTCTCCGCGAAGAACTGAAAACCTGGGCAGGATGGGTACTTTTTTTTATGATGTATGGCGCTCGGCTGATAGTACTATTGATTTTTCAGGAATTAACCCTAACAATTCTGCATTCATAATCTTTCATGCAGGAGTTGGCAGAGATGTTGACTTAGCTTCGCAGGGATTATTTGTTGGTGAGCTGGACCTGCCCTCTATTTATATGGGTCTCGGTACTTTAAGATCAATCTACGGCGATACAACTCAGGGATATTATACCAATGAAGGTACTATTATTTCAAATTCCTGCATGCTGCCCGAACAGGAATACCGCATTGTAAATACCTCGTTTGGGGATGTGTATCTGGAGCTTGGAATGAATGGTATTGTTGTTGCAACAATAGGCAGTCATCTAGGACTCCCTGATCTGTTTGATACCGAAACAGGAAGAACAGCAATCGGCAGATTTGGGTTAATGGACGGACAGGCAATATTCAGTTATCTTGGGGTCTTCCCGCCGGAACCATCTGCATGGGAAAAGCAATATCTTGGATGGGTTGAGCCAATTATAGTTGGTACCGGCGGTACATATACTACAAAAGCCGCAACACTTGATGTTAACGGGAATGAATCGGTTTACAAAATTTTAATAAGTGGTAAAGAATATTTCCTTGTTGAAAATCGTAACCGCGATGCGTATGGTAACGGGCAGACAATATACTTTGTAAATCAAAATGGTGTTCGTGATTCGGTGAAATTCACTAAGGATGAAGACGGCTTCAATAGTTCAGATATCTGGAAACTTAAAGGAAGCATTACAGATGTTGATGAACTCGACTGGAGCGTGCCCGGATTAAAGAACGACACTGCAAATTATCAGGGCGGTATACTTGTTTGGCATATCGATGAAAATGTAATTGAAGCCAAAATCGGCAGTAATACAATTAATACAGATATAGATCACCGCGGCGTGGATGTTGAAGAAGCCAAGGGCTCGCAGGATATTGGTGTCGTAGTACCCACTCCAATTGGTGATATTATCAGCGATGGTTTCTTTGTTGATTTCTGGTATAACGGTGACCATTACAGACCATCAAACATTTACCGCAATGAGTTCAACCAGACATCATTTCCGAATTCAAAGAGCTACTCAAATATAAATTCAAGGGTGTGTCTATCCGCTTTCAGCCAGATAGGACCAACAATGACATTCACTTACCAGGTTTGCGGCAATGTTGCCAACATTTCCGGTTTTCCAAAGTATGTGGGCATTGATACAACCGGAAACGCTCAGCCAATAGGCTTTGATTATAACGGTAACAGTTTAGATGAAATATTTGTGAATATCAACGATACACTCTTCGGCTTCCGCGATAACGGAAACCCAATAAGGGTTGATATGCCAAACGGATTTCTTAAAGACAGTGCTTCAGGATTTGCTGTTGGTTTCCTGAACTATAATATTGGAAGTAATAGTAAATTCGTGACCGGTGTATCGGGCAGCAAACTTAATCTGATTAGTTTTGTTATTGATACCGCTACCGGCGCTCCGCTGGTACAGAGCTTTGATGCAGGTGAAAGATTAACTTCTCCGAACTTAATAAAAGGAGCATTAGCTCAGCCTAACCAGGAAAATAGAATATATATAGGGACGCAGAGCGGAAGGATCGCTTTGTTCGGTCTGGATAGTCTAACATTTTCTTTTGATCTCGTTTCATCCGGTAAAGTGATCTCACTTGCTTACAGTGATGTTTTTGGATCGTATCCTAATGGGTTTTCTTTCATTTCAGACAGCAATAAGTATTTTGCATCAAGCAATATCACTTTTGGTACAAACATAGATCCAAATCCTGTAAAAATTACAAACACTAACAGGATAGTAAGAAACGGATCGACCGGCGGTGATACTGTAATTTCCAATAATCTTGGAATAACTACTGTAAACTCAACCCCGACAATATGCGATATCAACGGCGACGGGCAGCAGGAAATTATTTTGACTGCTGATAATAAAATTTATGCCATCAATAAATTCGGTGTTGTGCTGGATAACTTCCCGTACAGCATACCTAACGTAACATCAGTTACCAGCGGTGTTGCGGTGGCTGATCTGAACGGCGATAATATCGCCGAAGTGATATTTGGCACCGGCGATGGCAGAGTGTATGCTTATAGTATTAACGGCAAAGTACTTGATGGTTTCCCCATCAATACTGGTGGCAGGATCAGATCAACGCCGGCGGTTATTAATTCAAACGGCAATTTCGGAATTCTTGTTTACTCCGAAGATGGTTATTTATACGGTTATAATACACCCTGGGCTTATAATGATACCAGAGTATTGTGGAAGAACTTCCTCAGGAATTCCGCTCATACAAATGACGGCGCAGGCAGTCTTGTAACAGTGACCGGCAGCCAGCCTTGTCTGCCTTCCGATAAGGTTTACAATTGGCCGAATCCTGCTTATGGCAAATCAACAAATATCCGCTATTTCTTAAATGGCGATGTAACAGGCGTAAGCATCAAGATTATGGATCTTTCGGGTGAACTTGTAACAACGCTTGCAGGCACAACCAATAAAGGCCTTGATAACGAAGTGCAATGGGATATATCAACAGTGCAAAGCGGTATCTACATTGCTGTGCTTGAGCTTAGCGGCGGATGCAGTGAAACTGCTTCGATCAAAATTGCAGTAGTAAAATAAAAATTGAATAAATTGTAAATTATAAGTCAGTCCCGTATTAGTTATATGCGGGACTTTTTTATGGATATAATAGTAAACACAATACTCGGCGTTTATCTGCTGATGCATTTTATAATGCTTCTTGGGTTGATAGCCAATTCACGCAAAGCCAAGAAGTCATCCTTTGAGCCAAAGGTATCGGTTATAATCTGCGCCAAGGATGAAGAGTCAAGTATCGAAGACTGTATCAAATCTTTGCTTGAGCTTAATTACCCAATGGAAAAGCTTGAAGCTATTCTTGTCAACGATAGATCTGCTGACAGAACGAAAGAAATAATGCTTGATTACTGCAGTAAGCATTCATCACTAAAGTACTATGAAATAACTGAACCTCACGAGAAGCTAAAAGGTAAAACCAATGCCCTTGCACAGGCACTTAAAATTGCATCGGGTGATGTAATCTTCACAACTGATGCAGATATTGAGATCAACAGGAACTGGCTGCGCAGAATGCTGGATTATTACGATGAAAAAACCGGTGTAGCCGCAGGTTATTCTGTCATAATGCCAAAAGGTTTTTTCTACGGACTGCAATCTGCAGACTGGCTGTACCTCCTTTCTGTTGCATCAGGCGGCGATGGAGTAGGCGTACCCATAAGCTGTGTAGGTAACAATATGTCATACCGCAGAAGCGCGTATGATGAAGTTGGCGGATACGAGAAGCTGAGATTTTCCATAACCGAGGACTTTTTATTACTGCAGAAAATCAACAAAGATTCTTCATTCAAGCGAACGGTATTCCCGGTTGATAACGATACCAAAAATGTTACCCTGCCATGTCTTAACCTTACGCAGCTATTCAGGCAGAAAAAACGCTGGGCATTGGGCGGTATGGGTGAGTTCAATTTTGGCATAGTCGTAGGAGTGCTTTCCTGGTTAACGGGCGCAGTGATCTTAACCGGCTGGGCGTACCTTAACCTGCAGTCATACCTGTTCATTTTTGTGATTAAACTTCTGTTTGATTCAGTTTTTTTATTTCCGGCTATTAAGGAATTCAAAATGTACAGGGTTTATTTGTATATGCCTTTTTATGAAATTTACTTCGCTGTTTATGTTATCATCACTTCTGTACTGATCGCTATGGATAGAAAAGTGGTTTGGAAAGACCAAAAAATATAAGACTCTGCGGATTCTGAGCCTTCACGTCAGCTGTAATACGAATTTATTTCATCACCAAGGAATTTTATCGTCCACCCTATAACGCCAATATCATCAAGATAACCCAGCAGCGGAGCGAAATCGGGCATTGCGTCAATTGGTGTAATAAAATACACCAGCGCAGCTATAACCACAGATTTTCTGTACCACTTAACATCCCGGTCCATCATGTATCTCTTCAATGCTTTCAGGTGACTTAGTATCTTAAAGATACTTTTTTTGCTGGAAGCTATTTTCTTATCAACGCTTTGATTCAGCTCATCTGTTTCTTTTGGAGAAAGCGGACGCTCAGGGTAATACTCTTCCAGAAAGTTAATTTCTGTATTTTCGTTTATGATTGTGTTATTTTTCATCTTATGAACAGATCCACTAAGTTTAAGTATGGTTTTGCTACAAACGAGATTATTCCAATAAACACCTGTGAAAACCCCGGTACAAAATTAAACAACGCAAGTATTATAAATATTCCCATAAAGCCAATACTGCGGTAGCGCATTGCAAGGTCATCAGGCAGTATGTTGGCAAGCACGTGCGAACCGTCTAATGGGGGAATAGGTATCATATTAAATACTGCCAGAGATACGTTCAGAATAATACCCGCGTAGAACATCTTAAGCATGTAATTAAGGAACTCAAAACCGAATGAGCCTTCCATTGGGTTAACTGATGACATTATGAAATAAAGCACTATTGTAAAAACGGCGCAAAGCAAAGCGATCAGTAAATTCGATATTGGCCCCGCTATAGTTACCAGCGTATCATCCCTTTTGAAATTCCTGAAATTGCGCGGATCAATGGGCACGGGCTTAGCCCATGCGATAAATACCCTGCCAGTTGCAATGATTGAGAACAACGGTATAATTATCGAACCGAAAAGATCAATATGAGGTATCGGGTTAAGTGTTATCCTGCCAAGATCCTTTGCGGTGGTATCGCCGCATTTTAATGCTACCCATGCGTGAGCCATTTCGTGAATTACCACAGAGAAGATCAGTATCGGGATTATATATATGTTTTCAGCGTATGACCTTAAGTCCATTAGATATGTTTTCTATTTTTTGCGTGTATGATGTCAGAATCTGATCACCGGGATCTTAGTTTTTGTAGTAACAGAAATGAATGAATTATCTTTCATGTAGTTATATTTAACAGAAAAATCCAGAATAAACAGAGTAAACCCCAAACCTGCTCCAACACTTACTTTTGATTCAGTTAAAGGAAGATCTTCAAATGAACGATTTTCATCAAAATCTCTCTTTATATTATTACTTTTAACGTCAACAGATATAAACGGCATTGTGAATGAAGTTCTGAATATTTTTGAGAGAGAGTAATCTATATTCAACCCGAATGAAAGTATCTTTGTCCTGTAACTGCTAAGCAGGTTTATTGTACGGAATTCATCAGGGGAATTATATGAGTAGTAATTTACTTCACCGCCGATAACAAACGGAAAAATGCCTGTTGAAGAAAATTCAAGCCGCCCAAGTATGCCAAATGTGGGATTTGCTGTTTCGCTGAACTTAGACATCGGAATCGCCAGTCCTCCGCCGAATCCAAGGAACAATGCGCTTATAGAACGCTTTGGGATCAGTTTCTTCTGCAGTGAATCAGCGAAAATTTCCGGCTGAATTTCTGATACTTTTTGCAGCCTGCTCTCTAATGAATATCCGGAATAATGTTTAACCTGATATTGTGAATACGAATCTGCCGAAAGTATTAGAAGTAACAGGGGTAAGATGAGTTTAAGATATATGGTTTTCAATATAAACTATTGTTTTATAATATAATTAGAAAATAATTTATATAATTCTGATGCTTCATTTTTTGTAATGCTTTTCTTATTTAACGCCAGTTTGACGGTTTCAATTCCCATTAATATATAGAATGTTAAAAGCTCCTTACTGTTCTTCCTCAGCGCATCCAGGTGATGTTTTACAGTTGCTGTATCATTCCTTTCGATAGGTCCGGTAAGCGAACCCTTTGCGCCGTGAAGGGCTATATTGCCAAGCGTTTGTTTAGCCAGCGGCATATATATGTTTAAAAATGTGAGATTATTAAATCCATTTATTTGTATCTTTTTGCGCCCGGCCTCTTCAATTCTGCCATT